>JANXWT010000479.1 GCA_025351035.1 Opitutia bacterium
GCCACCGCCGCCATGCCTGTGCTGCTCATCACCGGGCGCGACACCTACGAGAGCATGCAGCAGGGCATGGTGGGCGGAGCTGATGACTATCTGCCCAAGCCGTTTACCGCGGCCGAACTATTCGCTTCCGTTGATCATCAGCTCAGCCGGCAGGCTGCCCGCCGGCTAACCATGCCGCCGCTGGTGCCGAAACTTTCCGCGGAACTGCAGATGCCGCTCGATGACATCACCGCCGTCGCGGAGCAACTCGCCGCCGGCGGGGTGACGGTGGAGGTTCTCGCCGAATGCAGCCGGCGGCTCCGGCAGGCCGCGAACGAATTGCAGCTTCAGCTCACGGCGCGTCGCGAGAAATAAACTCCTGCCGCCTTCACGAAAAATTCTTCGCGCTGCGGAATCCCCGTTGAGTTTCCTCGATTGAGGCGCGCATCCGGTCCGCCGGGTGCTGTCTTCTCCGGAATAATCCCCGTCCCCGCCACTCCCACGACGCATACACACATGAAACTACGACCCCTCCACGACAAATTCGAGTCCCTCGCTTCCTGCTTTCAGTCGCCTCTCCTGCTCGTCATCCGACTCTATTGGGGCTGGTCTTTCTTCGCTACGGGCAAGGGCAAGCTGATGCACCTCGATCGCACGGCGAATTTCTTCGCCGACCTCCATATCCCGATGCCCAAACTCAACGCCCTGATGGCGGGCGGCACGGAATGCGCCGGCGGGCTGCTGCTGCTTATCGGGCTTTTCTCGCGGCTGACATCCGTCGCGCTCGCCGGGGTGATGATCGTCGCCTACGCCACCGCCGATCGCGAGGCGCTGCTCAATGTCTTCAACGCGCCCGACAAATTCACCGAGGCCGCTCCGTTTCTCTTCCTTTTTGCCGTGCTCATCGTGCTCGCATTCGGCCCCGGCAAATTCTCGCTCGACTATTTCTGGACTAAGAAAGGCTCCGGCCCGTCGGGTTGAGCGCGGTGCCGCTGTCGTGCGTCCGGATTTCCCCGGGTGCTTACGACTTCACGACTTTCGTCCCGGCGATCAGGTCGTGGGCACAGCGCCGGTCGGGCCGGAAGATAAAGAGGATGTCGACGAGCGTGAAGCACGGGCCGACGACCGGAATCGCGCCGATCAGGCCGGGTACGAAGAGGCGCAGCAGAAAGGCCTTCACAAACCCGGGCTTCGCGTCGTCCTCCCAGCGGACGATGCGGATATCCAGGAGCTTTTTGCCGATGGTCTGGCCATGCTCGGCGAGCAGATAGCCTTGGAGGATCAGCAGGGCGCTCGCGCAGCCGAGCAGCACGAGGCTGGTGGCCGGCGTAATATTTTCGAGATCGCCGCCATCGAGCGCGAGCATGAGGCCGGCGGGCAGGAGAAAGAGCAGCCCTGTCATCGAATCAATGAGCTGCGCCACGAGGCGCGTGCCGCGTCGCGCGGGTTCCAACGGGACAGATTCTCCGCCACTCGCGGGAACCCCTGCCAGGTTGGCGGTGGCTTGGGGCGGGGCGGCTGGTGCGTCGGGCGGCGGCACAAAGGGTTTGGCTCCCGCGAACCCAAATTCGGGGTAATCCGCGACGGTCTTCCACAGGGTCTCGCCGCCGCGGCGGCACTGGGTCTGGAGGTTGGCGCGGTTGCCATGCATCCACTCCTTGATCTGCACAGTCGTGACCGGACCGTATTCCTTGCCGTCGCTGCCCAAAATCGTAAACATGCGGGGAGTGTGCTGATGACGTGCGGTTGGTCAACGCACCGCTCGCATTATTCGTAGCCGTGTTTTTCGCGGACGCGCTGGCGGAGAGCCTTGGTGAGTTTCTTGAATTGCGACTTCGTTTCGAGGGCGGCGCGCTTGTCGACGCGGCGCACTTCGTGTGTCGTGGCGCGGCTCATCCGCAAAAAACTTTGCCAGCGCGCCAACTCCAGCGAGCCGTCGGCGAGTGCGGCTTGCACGGCGCAACCGGGCTCGACCGTGTGCGCGCAATCGCGGAACCGGCAGCGCGCCGCGATCTCCGCGACATCGGCGAACGCCGCGGTGACGCCCGCGCTCGCGTCCCACGGCTGCAGCTCGCGCATGCCGGGCGTATCGATGACAATAAAGCCGCCGGGTGCGACGATGAGTTCACGCTGCGTCGTCGTGTGCCGGCCCTTGCCGTCGAAGGCGCGCACGGCCTGCGTGTCCTGGAGCTGTTCGCTGACAAGCCGGTTGATGATGGTGGATTTGCCGACGCCGGAGGAGCCGAGCAACGCGATCGTCTGGCCGGGTTGCAGCCACGGCGCGAGCGCCTTGAGGCCGCGGCGCGTCTTGGCGCTGAGCACGAGCACCGGCACGCCGGGCGCGGTCAAAGCAACCTCCTGTTGTTTCACGTCGGCGTCTTCGCAAGTGTCGGCCTTGTTGAGGAGCACGACGGGTTGCGCGCCGCTGGCCCACGCCGCCGCGAGGTAACGCTCGATGCGGTGGAGGCTGTAGTCGGCGTCGAGCGCGCTGACGAGAAACACGGTGTCGATGTTCGCCGCGACGACCTGTTCGAGTTCTTCGTCGCCGGCGGTCTTGCGGGAAAACGTCGTGCGGCGCGGCAGCAGCGCGTGGATGTCGGCGCGGTGGTCGTCGCGCGGTGTCACCGCGGCCCAGTCGCCGATGGCGGGCAGCGCGGGCTGGCGCGTGGCGTAGTGCAGGAAGCGTCCCGTGCATTCGCCGAGCTTCGCGCCGAACCCGCCAGTGACTTCGAAATGTCCCTTCAACTGCAGGGTGACCCGCGCGGGCACGCAGCCTGCCGCCGCGTGCTCCCCGAAGCGCGCCGCGAAGAAATCATTCCAGCCGAGTTCCTGCAGAGTCATCCGGGAGGAAGGGTGCCACGGTCCATCCGTGGCGTGCAACGCCGCGTTTCGGCGGGCGTGCGCATAAATGCGGATTGTTTTCGGCGGCCGGGTCGTGCTACAACTCGGCCACTCCCTCTATGAAATTATCCCTGCATAGGTCTGCCTTTGTCCTCACCGCAGTGCTCGCGCTGTTTGCACCCCGCGCTTTCGCGGCCAAGCAACTCTGGTCCGTCAAACTCCCCGCCGATGCCAAGTGGCACCAAGTCACCGGGCTTGGCACCCTGCTGGTGGGCACCGACAGTGCGCTCCTCTCGATCAGCCCTGAAGATGGGAAAGTGATGTGGACGCGCGCCGAGTTTCACAAGACGACCACGCACAACGTCCGCGAAGTCGCCGGCACGCCGCTGCTGCTCGCCAATAATTTTTCGGGGATGATGGACTCCAAGTCGCACCTCACCGCCGTCGATGTCCTCAGCGGGAACGTGCTTTGGTCCGGCCCGGAGTTCGTCGGTCAATATCTCGGCACGTATCCGGCGGTGTCCCAGGGCCTCGTGCTCGTGCTGGTGCTCGGCTACGATCAGGCGACGGGCAGCGGCACCTATATCCACGCCCTCGACCTCAACACCGGCGTGGAAAAATGGAAGGTGAAATACGGTGAAAAACCCATCCCGATGCACATGGCCGATTCGTCGGGGACTTTTTCGCCGCGACTCGATCTTTCCGGCTACTACGATCCGGTGTTCGAAGGCTCGCATGTTTACCTGCCGTTCCTCGGCGTGCATTGCCTCGACCTCGCGACCGGCCAATTCGTCTGGCAGGTGCCATTCCCAAACGGGGAAGCCGGTCTCAAGCGCGCCTGCGCGCCGTTGCGCGTCGAGGCTGATCGGGTCTATGCGGCCGGTGGCGGCAACGCCTACGCCATCGACAAGGCCACCGGGGCGCTCGTTTGGAAGAGCGAGCATATCTCGAAGTTTACCGGTCTCTTCAAAGCCAGTGCCAACGGCGTTTTCTCCCAGATCGAGCCAATGGGGGACAAGGTTTTCGTGCGCGTGGGCGGCAATTTTTCCGACAGCAAGCAGATGCAACTGCGCGAGCCGCTCGCCGTCCTCGCGCTCGATATGGCGACCGGCAAGACGGTGTGGAATTTCACCAAGATCGAGCACGGGCTCACCAACCTCCTACCGCTGCCCGCGCTCGGCGTCGTCCTCGTGGCCGATGGGGGCAACTTCTACGGACTCGATGCCACTGGGGCCACCGCGGTGCAGAAATTTTCCACCAAGCTCGAGTTTAAGCGCAAGATGGGCGGGGCCGAGGTCGCCGCCAAGGGCGCCAAGATCGGTTTTGGTGCTCTCTCCGGTGGACTCATCGGCGGCCTGAAGGGCGCGGTGTCGGCCATGGGCGACGACAAGAAAAGGATCGACGTGCCCGTGGCTCTGTCGCTGCAAGGTGATGGCCTCGTGACGGTGCGCGGCCAGCAACATCTCGCGGGCTTTGACGCCACGAAGGGTTCGCTTGCTTGGTCCAACTATTTCGCGGCGCCGGGCGTGAACAATTTCGCGGTGCTCGCGCTGGGTGTCGTCTCGGTCGCTCTCGCCACCACCAACAGCGCGATGGCGGCCAGCGCCAATTCGATGTCCGACCACAACAATGCCGTCAACAATACCATCGGTTCGACCGACATGTTCACGAAATATTCCGCCCAGCGGTTCTCCGCGACCAAGGCTGCCGCCGCATCCGTCTTCATGCTGACCAACGTGGAGGAAGCGGGCCAGAAAGGCCCCGGGCTGATGAAAATCGACCTCGCGACCGGCGATAGTTTGGGCCAACTGCTCCTCAACGACAAGGAGCCTGTCTACGGTGTCGATACCGAGGCCGGCCGCATCTACTATTTCAAGGGCAAGAATTCCATCATCGCCTACGAGCTCTGAACGGGAATCCGGTTGGGGAGGGCCGCTGCCGGCCGGCGTGCCGGTGGGCAGCGGCCGGAAAAGTCCGCGCCTCGGGATTATCCCGCCAATACGCGGGCGAACACAGGTTGGTCCACGTTGCCGCCCGTGAACACCACGCCGATGCGCTGGCCGGCGTGGGTGGATTTTTCCTGGAGCACGGCGGCGAGCCCCGCACCGGCGGCACCCTCGGCGACGTTGTGCGTGTCGGTGAAATAGGCGCGCATGGCCGCCTCCACCTCGTCATCGGTCACGACGACGATCCGTGCGACGCCGCGCAGAATGTGCAAGAGCGCCTCGGCGTTCGGGGTCGAACACGCCATGCCGTCGGCGATGCGGGTCGAGACCGGGTGGGCGATGACTTTCTTGGCGGCAAACGACAGCGCGACGGCCGGCGTGCGCTCGGTGGCAACGCCGACGATTTCCGTGCGCAGCCCGAGCGCGTCGCGGGCGGCGATCATGGCGCAGATGCCCGAGCCGAGTCCGATGGGCACGTAGACGGAGTCGAGCGTTGGCACACTCTGGAGGAAATTCAGCGTCGACACCGCATTGCCCCACGCGAGGTCGCGATGGTAGGAAGGCACGAAATGCAGCCCGCGCTCCGCGGCGCTCCGCTCGGCGTGCTCCAGCGCGGCCTGAAAATCGTCGCCGTGTTCGATCAATTCCGCGCCGAGCGCGCGCATTGCGGCGTTTTTCTCCACGCTGTTGCCGTGCGGCACGACGATGACCGTGGCGAGTTCGTGCCGGCGCGCGGCGAACGCCACCGCCTGGCCATAATTGCCTCGCGTGGCGGCGATGACTCCGGGCAGACTGGGCTCGCGCGCGAGCAGGCGGGCGAAATAGTTGACCGCCCCGCGAATCTTGAACGAACCGATGGCGGTGTGGTTTTCATGCTTCACCCACAGCTCACATCCGGCGCGGGCATTGAGCAGCGGCCAACTGAACTGCGGGGTCGGCGGCACCGCGCTGTTGATGAGCGGCGTGACGGTTTCGATCTCGGCGCGCGTGGGCAGCGAATCCATGACCGGCAGCGTGCGGGCTTGGGAAACCCCGGTCAAGTGCCCGGCCACTGTGCTGCGGTTTTGTCAGCAGGTTTGTGCGGCGGTCACTCAGCCGCGTCCAACAACTTCGAGCCCGCGGCGCCGGGACGCCAGAAGAGCGCAGTGTGGCCGACCGCGCCGACGCAGAGGCACGGGGCCTGCGTCTCGATTGCCGTAATGAGTGCGGCACGTTCGTGGCGGTCCGCACCCTCGAAGCGCAGTTTGATCAACTCGCGCGCGCCCAGCAGACGGTTTAGCTCGGCGATGAACGCTGGCGTCAGTCCCTGTTTGCCGACGTGGATGGTGTCGGACATCGTCTGGCCAAGGCTGCGAAGGCGGGTTTTTTGGGCGCCGCTGAGGGAAGTGAGATTCATCGTGGACAATCCGCCACGGATTGCGCCGCTGGTCACGGATAAAACGCGTCGTCGGGTCAGACGCGGCTGAATTCGCCCAGCGGCAGCTCGCGCCAGTGGCCGGCGGGCAGATCACCGAGCCCAAGGTGGCCAAACCGAGGACGGTGCAGCGTGAGCACTGCGCAGCCTTGGCTGGCGAACATGCGGCGCACTTGGTGATAACGACCTTCAGTGAGAGTCAGTTCGGCCTCGCGCGGTGAAATGATGTGCAACTGCGCCGGCGCGCACGGCATCTCCTCCTCCTTCAACACGAGCGTGCCGCTGGCGAATAATTCGCCGATGCCCGCGGGCAAATCGCTCGCGAGCGTGGCGCGATAGACCTTGGCGACCTTGTGCTTCGGTGAAGTCAGTCGGTGGACGAGTTCGCTCTGATCGGTGAGCAGGAGCAGGCCGCTGGTTTCCTTGTCGAGCCGGCCGATGGAAGTGATCTGCGGATGGCGCCGTTGCCAACGGGCGGGCAGCAAGCCGTAAACGCTCGGACCATCGCGCGCTTCGTGCGAGCAGACGAGGCCGAGCGGCTTGTGCAGCAGCAGCAGCACGCCGTCGGGATGATCGAGTGGCTCGCCATCGGCGCGCACCTCGGCGGGATTGGCCTTCTGGCTGACATGATGGGCGATCTGGCCGCTCACCGTCACGCGCCCATAGTCGAGCCAGTCGCGCGCCTCCCGTCGGGAGCAATAGCCGAGATTGGCGAGAAGTTGGTCGAGCCGGCGCACGGCGCGATTTGCCATGAAAACCCGTCAAAAGACACGCCCAGAATCGGCCGGCGATTTTTTTGTGCCCGTCGGTGACTCTTTCTGGCCATCTCAAACGTAGAACCCCCATGCGCTGGATCATCCCTGCCCTTGCCACCCTCATCGCCGCTGTGTCGCTGCTCAACCTCACGCGGGCGCCGGACTGGTCGTGGGTCTGGAAGCTCGCGATCCTCACCGGAGAATTCGGGCATTGGCTGGTGGTGCTGCCACTGGGGCTCGGCGTAGTTGCCGCGTTCACAACTGGCGGCGGGGTGCGCGTGGCGAGCATGCTGCTCTGTGTATTTGCGGCAGGAGCGTTGCTCCGACCGGCGGCCAGCGCCCGAAGGCTCGGCGAAGATTTGCCGCGAGACTTGCGCAAGGCGTTCGGCGGCCCGGTTGGGTCGGCAGCGTTCCGCTTTTCGCAGCTGTATTTTCACGGCCGAATTCCGCCCGGGAAGTTTCTCACTGAAACTGTCGTCCAGTCTGAAGGGCAGGAGCGGCCACTCGATTTTTATCCAGCGGCCGCGGTTGGTGGCGGAGCGAAGGCCGCGCCGTGTATTGTCGTGATCCACGGCGGCGGATGGGACAGTGGCGACCGCACGCAGTTGGCCGAATGGAATGCCCGCTGGGCGGCGCGCGGCTATGCGGTCGCGGCGG
>JANXWT010000496.1 GCA_025351035.1 Opitutia bacterium
GCAGACGCTGGCGGAGACGCGCCGCTATCTGTGCCTCCAGCGCCGGGATGATGGCGACCTTCCGGGTGCGTTGAAAGAAATCAGGCTTGCCATGGCAGGACAGCAACGCGCCGTGAAACTAATACCGGACGATTTTGCCGCCGAAACGCGCTTGGCTACGCTACCAACGGAGGAAGCGGATGTCCTCATGCGCTCGGGCCAGACCGTGGTGGCTGCCGAGCGGCTGGAACGGGCGCTGAAAGCGTTGGAGGGGCTGTCTCAGCGCAAACCGGAAAATTTTGAGATTAAGAACCGTGAAGCTGCCGTGACTTGGCAGCTCGGCAACGCCTATCGACGCATGGGAGATTATGTCCGCGCTGAAAAAGCGTGCCTACGTAGTGTTACGTTGGCCAAAGAGCTGCAGAAGGCAGACCCTGCAAATATTCTCTTTTTACGCCGGCTCGCGCAGACTCAGGGCGGCTTCGGACAATTGTTAATGGAAGCCGGGCGTCATGCGGAAGCCATGCCCGTCCTGCAGGCCGCAATGGCGACGGACCGCGAGATTGTCGCCGTGGATCCCGCTAACCTCGTCTATCAGGACGCGCTGGCCACGGGCTTAGCCAATCTTACGGCAAACTTAATTTCGCTGGAGCGGCCCGTCGACGCACTGCCGCTTGCGCGCGAAGTCGTGACGCTGCGCGAGCACGCACTCGCCGAGGGCGCGAATGATCTGCGGGCAAAGAATACGCTGGCCATGGGCCTAGCGACACTCGGATCGATCCAAAATTCTCTCGGTCAGACCGAAGACGCGGTCGCGTCCGACCAGCGGGCGATTGCAATTCAGCAGGAGATCAGCCGCTCTGCTCCGGCCGACCGCAGAATGCGCGACGATCTCGGCTACTTTCACGCCAAACTGGGCTGGGTGCTACTGGCGACGAAGCGATTGGACGGCGCGATAATCGAGTTTCGTGCCGCGATCGCGATTATGGATGAGGTTCTCGAGAAAGATGCAGGCAACCCGCAACTCGCCCGCCGCGGCGAGCGGGCCGAATGGTTGTTGGGGCTCGGCTCCGCGCTGCGGGCCAACGGTGCCAATGGTGAAGCCGCGCGCGTGTTGCGCGAGTGCGTTGCGGCCATCGATCAGGTCGGCAAAGAGGGCTTGCCGCCACAGGTGCAGGCCGAGAACCGCGAGAAGGCGGAGAAGTTACTGGTCGAAATCACTGGGCGCTGATGTCGCGAATGAATCGGCGGGTGAGGAAAAATTCGCTCGTGCGGTGGGTCATGCGGAGGCTATATCGGCGGTTTACATGATGAAACATTTCCTGAAGGAGACTGATTTTTCCCGCGAGGAAGCGGCGGAGGTGTTTGCGCTGGCGCGGCGCCTCAAGCTGGAGCGCGGCCGGCACGAGAAGCCGCTCGCGGGCCAGACGTGGGCGATGATCTTTGCCAAGTCGAGCACGCGCACGCGCGTGTCGTTCGATGTCGGCATCCACGAGCTCGGCGGGCATCCGCTTTTTCTCGGAATGAACGACATCCAACTGGGGCGCGGGGAAACCATCGGCGACACGGCGCAAGTGCTCTCGCGTTTCGTGCACGGCATCGTCATCCGCACCTACCAGCAAAGCGATCTCGACGGGCTCGCCGCGCACGGACGCGTGCCAGTCGTGAATGCACTGACCGATTTTTTGCACCCGTGCCAAATCTACACCGACGCCTTCACGGCGGCCGAGCGCTGGGCGGGCCCGACGGGGGACCTGATAGCGGCGTTGCAGGGCCGCAAGGTGGCGTTCCTTGGCGATACCGGTTTCAACATGGCGAATTCGTGGATTCTCGGGGCGAATCTGTTCGGCATGAAGGTGTCGCTCGGCGGACCAGCGGGCTTCGAGCCGGGGAAAGAAATCCGCGCACTCGCCGCGCAGACGGGCGGGAGTTTTCATTGCACGACGGATCCATTCGAGGCGGTGGCCGGGGCCGATATCGTCTATACGGACGCCTGGGCCAGCATGGGACAGGAGGGGGAGCGCGAGGCCCGGACCCGGCGCATGCTGCCGTATCAGGTGACGAAAAAACTTTTCGAGGCCGCGAAGCCCGACGCGCTGTTCATGCACTGCCTGCCGGCCCACGCCGGGGAGGAAGTGACGCAACAAGTGCTCGACCACCCCCGCTGCGTGATTTTCGACGAGGCTGAGAACCGGCTGCACATGCAGAAGGCCATCCTCGCGACACTGGTCCGCCCGCAAACCTGACTCCCATCGCCCAATCCGCCACTTTCACCCCCCTTTCTCATGAAAATCGTGCTCGCATACTCCGGAGGCCTCGACACCTCCGTCATCGTCAAATGGCTGCGCGAAACATACGACGCAGAGATCGTCACGTTCGCCGCCGACATCGGCCAAGAGGAGGAACTAAAGGGCCTGTCCGCCAAGGCGCGCAAGACCGGTGCGTCGAAACACTACACGCTCGATCTCGTCGAGGAGTTCGCCCGCGACTTCATCTATCCGATGATCCGCGCCAACGCGATCTACGAGAGCCAGTATTATCTCGGCACCTCGATCGCGCGCCCGCTCATCGCGAAGGCGCAGCTCGACATCGCGCGCAAAGAGAAGGCCGACACCGTCGCGCACGGCGCCACCGGCAAGGGCAACGACCAATGCCGTTTCGAGCTCACTTACATGGCGCTCGCGCCGCAGCTCGCCATCATCGCGCCGTGGAAAACCGAGGAGTTCCGCACGGAGTTTCCCGGCCGCGCCGAGATGATCGAGTATTGCCGCGTGAACAAGATCCCCGTCGAGGCGTCGCTGAAGAAGCCGTATTCGATGGACCGCAATCTCCTCCATATTTCCTACGAAGCCGGCATCCTCGAAGACCCGTGGTTTGACCCGACGACGAAGGAGAACAAGGGCATGTTCAAGCTCTCCGTCTCGCCCGAAGACGCGCCGAACAAAGCCGAATACGTCGAACTCGATTTCGTTAAAGGCAACTGCGTTGCCGTGAACGGCCGGAAGCTCTCGCCTGCCGGTGTGCTGAAGGCGCTCAACAAACTTGGCGGCAAGCACGGCATCGGCCGCGTCGATCTGGTGGAGAACCGCTTCGTCGGCATGAAGTCGCGCGGCGTCTACGAGACACCGGGCGGCACGATCCTGATGCAGGCAC
>JANXWT010000303.1 GCA_025351035.1 Opitutia bacterium
CATCGCCGAACTCGAGCGCGATTTCACCCGCCAGCAAAGCGCGCAGGAAATCATCGGGCGCGCTCAGGGTCTGAGCAACGGACTAAGCGGCGAAGACGGATTGCTCGGGCGCTTGTCGGCGCTGCTGCGCGAGGCGCGGCAGCTCGAAGGACTCGATGCCGCGAGCAAGCCGCTCGCAGACCGCTTGCAGTCGTCGTCAGTGGAACTCGCCGATCTCGACGCGGAATTTTCTTCGCTCGCGCAGTCGCTCAACTTCGACGCCGAGCACGCCGCCGAACTCGAATCCAAGATGACCGCGTGGCTCGACCTGAAGCGCAAATACGGCGCGAAGGTTGGGGCCGTCATCGCCGCGCGCGACGAGATGCGCCGCAAGCTGGAGACGCAGAGCGATGTCGCCGGTTCGCTCGCGAAACTGGAGAAGCAGATTGCCGACGCCGAGAGGTCCGCGCGCAAACTCGCCGCGGAACTACGCGCCACGCGCGAGAAAGCCGCACGCGATCTCGCCCGCGCCGGGGCCCGCGTAATCGCGCAGCTCGGGTTCAAGAAGGCGGATTTCCAGGTGAAGCTCGTGCCCCTCGCCGAACTCGGTGCGCACGGCGACTGCAACGTGGAGTTCCTGTTCTCGCCCAACGTCGGCGAGCCGGCGCTGCCGCTGCACCGCATCGCGTCGAGCGGCGAACTCGCGCGCGTGATGCTGGCGCTCAAGACCGTCCTCGCCGCCATCGACGAGGTGCCGCTGCTGGTGTTCGACGAGGTCGATGCCAACGTCGGCGGCGAGATCGGGCGCATCGTCGGCGAGAAGATGGCTGACATCGCGGAGAAGCACCAGGTGCTCTGCGTGACGCACCTCCCGCAGGTCGCGGCGCAGGCGCGCAATCACTTTGTCGTGACGAAAGACCAGAGCGGCGACCGCGCGACGGTCGGCATCGAGCCGATCCACGCCAGCCGCAAGGAGCGCGTCAGCGAACTCGCGCGGATGCTCGGCGACCGCAGCGCGAAGAGCGCCTTGGCGCACGCGGAGGAGCTGCTGGGAAAAGGCTAGCTACAGCACTACTATGAAGACGACGAAAACGAAATACCCTTACGTTTATCGAGCGGTCTATCCGGAGGAGTATATCGATGGATTCCTTGCCAAGGTAATCCGAAGGACTACACGACTGCACAAAGTCTTTCAGCTAGCAGACTATGATGGCGACCGGAGGAAGTGCCTCGAAGCTGCGGCAAAGGCGGCGGCGGACTTCGCGAAGACGAATCCTCCCATTTCGCGGCGAGAAATGGCTGAGTTACCGCGCAAGAAAAAGGATGAGGATTTGCCGGTAGGAGTGCAGCGCGTTACCAATCAAGTTAAGGGCAGATTCTACGAATTCTATGAGGCAGAATGGTCGCCTACGCCGAACCACCAAAAGAAAAAGCGCTTCTCAGTGAACCTGTATGGCGACGAGGAAGCACTGGCGTTGGCTTTGGAGGCACGGGAGCGAGGATTAGAAGAAATGGCCGATCGTTAGGGTGTTTGCTCGACTGATTGTTCGTGGTTCCGTTTTGCCAGCAGCGGCTGGCCTACCTGCGCGGGCTTGAAGCGGATTACCGTTTTGTTTTCGCAAGGGTGAGCCGGGCGTGGCGGACGGCTTGGTGGAGTTTCTTGGCGAGGGCGGCGCGGGGGAGCAGCTTTGTCCAATAGGAGGCGACGCGGATGTCGCCTTGTTCGAGATCGAGGAGGCGGATGGTTTCGTCGTCTTTGCCGGCGCAGAGAATGAGGCCGAGGGGAGGTTGCTCGCCGGCGGGTTGCTCGTGTTTGCGGAGCCACGCGAGATAGAGTTCCATCTGGGCTTTGTCGGCCGGGGCGAACGCGCCGAGCTTGAGGTCGATGGCGACGAGGCGTTTGAGGCCGCGGTGGTAGAAGAGCAGGTCGAGGTAGTGGTCGCGACCGCCGATGATCATGCGTTTCTGCCGCGCGACGAAACTGAAACCGGTGCCGAGTTCGAGCAGGAAGGATTCCATCTCGCGGAGGATGGCGGCTTCGAGATCGCGCTCGGCGTAGGCTCCGTCGAGTTCGAGAAAATCCAGCACGTAGGGATCGCGGAAGACGAGGTCGGGCGAGAGCCGGTCGGTGCGGCGTAGGCGGGAGAGTTCGCGCTGGACGAGTTTGCCGGGCTGGCGGGAGAGGGCAGTGCGTTCGAAGAGCATGGACTGGATTTTCTGGCGGAGCGTGCGCACGCTCCATTGCTCGACGCGGCACATCTCGGCGTAGAACTCGCGGGCGAGCGAATCTTGCTGGTAGATGATCTCGAGAAAATGGCTCCACGCCAATTGTCTCGACAGTGTCGAGACAATGTCACGGTCGGGAAAAACCTCGGCGAAGCGGATCATGTGCCGGAGCAGTTTGTCGGAGAAACCGCGGCCGAATTCACGGGAGAGTTGCTTGCCCACGGCCGCGACGATCCGCTCGCCGTAGGCGGCGCGCTGCTCGTTGAGGATGTCCTGCCGGATGCGGCGGCCGATCTCCCAGTTCAGGGCGACGAGCGTGGTGTCGAGCGTGCGCGCGACACGTTCGCGGGCGGTGAGGATTAGGTGACGCAGGTCTGGGAGGAGCGTGCGACGAGTGTGTCTGACAGCGACCAGCGCGGAGGAACGACGGGCGGGTTTCATGGGGCGACGACGGAGGAGATGAGATGTGCGCCGCATGACGTGCGGCATCCGTTGGCCCGAAAAAAAACTAAAGCGCGATCACTGGCTGCGCCAAGCGCAGATTTTTGGAGTGGGTTCGCGAAAAATCAGCAGGGAAACAGCGGGCGGCCAATTGTCTCGACGCTGTCGAGACAATTGGTGCGAGGAGAAATCAGGCGCGGGGTTGAGCCGCGCTCTGCCGTTTCAGCCACCAGTAGATCGGGATGCCGGTGGCGGTG
>JANXWT010000503.1 GCA_025351035.1 Opitutia bacterium
CGGATGTCGGTCTGTTCGATGTAGCCGGCTTTCACCTGCGCGCGCAGCGCGTCGAGTTCTTCCTTCGTGCGCTCCTGCTTGGAGGACTTCGCAAGAATGTTGAACACGACGTCGCTCGCCTGCGCGGCGCCCATGACGGCGTATTTGCCGTGCGGCCACGAGAAGATGAAACGCGGGTCGAACGCCTTGCCGCACATCGCGTAGTTGCCCGCGCCGAACGAGCCGCCGGTGACGACGGTGATCTTCGGCACGGTGGAGTTGCTGAGCGCGTTCACCATCTTCGCGCCGGAGCGGATGATGCCCGACCACTCGGCGTCCTTGCCGACCATGAAACCGGAAACGTCCTGCAGGAACAGCAGCGGCACGCGCGTCTGGTTGCAGTCCATGATGAACCGCGCGCCCTTGTCGGCGCTGTCGGCGTAGATGACGCCCTGCATCTGCAGGCCGCCGGTCTTCGCCTGCACGCGCCTGCGCTGGTTCGCCACGATGCCGACCGGCTTCCCACCGAGCCGCGCGAAGGCGCAGACGATGGATTTGCCGTAGTCGGCCTTGTATTCGTCCATCGAGCCCGCATCGACGAGACACTTGATGAGGTCGCGCACGTCGTATTCCTTGCGGCCGTCGACGCTGACAAGTTCGTAGATCTTCGATGCGGGAGATTCCGGCTCTGATGTCTGGGGGTAGGGCGAACCCTCCGGGTGAGCCGAAGGTGAGCGCGGCTCACCGGGGACGGTTCGCCCTACCTCAGCAGGCAGCAGTCCGATCAGCGACTTCAGCCGCTTGATCGCCGCCGGGTCGTCCTTCTCCTTGAAATCCACCGTGCCGGAAATCTCCGCGTGCATCGCGGCGCCGCCGAGGGTCTCGGTGTCGGTGTCCTGGCCGATGGCCGCCTTCACGAGCTGCGGGCCGGCGAGGTAGAGTCCGCTGCCCTCGGTCATGAGGATCTTGTCGCAGAGCACGGGCAGGTAGGCGCCGCCCGCGACGCAATTGCCCATGATGGCGGCGTATTGCGGAATGCCCGCGGCGGAGATGACGGCGTTGTTCCTAAAAATGCGGCCGAAGTCGTCCTCATCGGGGAAAATCTCGTCCTGCATCGGCAGGAACACACCGGCGGAGTCGACGAGGTAGACGAGCGGCAGGTTGCATTCGAAGGCGATGCGTTGCGCGCGGAGGACTTTCTTGCACGTCATCGGGACGAACGCGCCGGCCTTCACGGTGGCGTCGTTGGCGACGATCATGCACGGGTGGCCGGCGATGTCGGCGATGCCGGTGACGACGCCCGCGCCGGGGAACGCGCCCCACTCGCGATACATGCCGTGCGCGGCCCAAAGGCCGATCTCGAGGAAGGCGTTCGGGTCGTCGATCAACGCGGCGATGCGCTCGCGGACGAAGAGGCGACCGTTCTTGTGCTGGCGTTCCTGGCCGGCCGCGCCGCCACCCTCGCGGAGGACGGATTCCTGCTGCGCGACTTCCTTGCAGCGTTCAAGCAGGGCGTTGATGGGACTGTTGCTGGGAGTGGAGGGTTTCACAGAGAGACTCATGAGTGGGTGCGGCGGAAAAATTCGCGCGGATTCACGATGTCTACGCCGACTTTTGCGGTGATGTCGAGGAGGTCGCGATCCACGGTGACGAGCATGTCGGCCTTGGCAGCGAGGGCGGTGCCAAGGATGGCGGCGTCGGCGGGGTCGCGGCAGAGGTCGCTGGCGACCGGTAGGGGCTCCACCACGAGGGCCACGGCGCGATAGTCGTCAACGAATGAGCGCGCGAGTTCGGGTGGGTAGCGGAGCTTCTTGATCATCGTGCGCTCGAATTCTTCCAGAATATAGTCGGAGAGGACAAGTCGGTGTTCGCGCAGGGTGAACTTGACCACGTCGGCGCAGGTGCCCGCCGTGGTGATTTGGGCGGCGACCAGCACGGACGTGTCGAGGGCGATGATCACTTGGTCTTGATGCCAAGGTGCCGGAACACGTCCTCGTCCGTAAAGATGCCCAGTTTTTGGGCACGCGGGACGGCGCGCGCGCGGGCCTGTTCGAAGCGCCAGACGCGCATCTGGCGCTCGATGGCGTCGCGGGCAAGGTCGCTTTTGGTGAGCTTGGCCTGCTTGCTGGCGGCGGTGAGGTCGCGGCTGAGCTTGGCGGGGAGGCGGAGGGTGAGGGTCGGCATGTGTTACAGCGTAATACGCGGAGTCACTCTGTCAACCCGGCCGGCCGTTCTTGTGCTGGCGTTCCTGGCCGGCCGTGCCGCCGCCCTCGCGGAGCTGGGCTTCCTGCTGCGCGATTTCATTGCAGCGGTCGAGGAAAGCGGGGGTGGGAGATGGGGTGGTAGGTTTCAAATGATTAATCAAAAAATGAAAGCATTAGAACAGGAGGCGAACCCATTTCGATTCGTCGAAAGTTCACGAGCGCGGTGGCTTCAACCAAGGTTTCGAATAACTCGGGGCATCGTTTTTTTAGACTTTTTGCGCTCTTGAGATGAATGACCAACACACCTTCTTCAGGTGCGTGAACTTTCGACATCGCGTCATCGGGTTCGTCAACACAAGTCATGCAGTCAATCCATGCATTCATGTTGGCACCGTAGAAGTCCGGAAACCCCATGATGGACTTGAAGACGGAATGGAATGAACGCCAGCTTGTGATGGTAGCTCCATCAATCTCGATGAGCTTCGACGCAAGCTTCGGATTCATCTTTGAAGGCATCACACCATCGGCCGGAACTTGCCGACGACGTTGCTGAGGCAGGCGGTGATTTGGCCGAGGGAGCAGACTTCGACGGTGTGCACGAGTTCGGCGAAGACGTTGCCGCCGTTGCGGGCGACGTTCTCGAGGCGCTGCAACGCTTCGGGGGCTTTGGCGGCGTTCTTTTTCTTGAAGGCCTTGAGGCGCGTGACTTGGAGGCGCTGCTTCTTGGGCGAGGTGCGGGCGAGGGGCACGCTCGGCATGGGTTCGTCGGAGATGTATTTGTTGAGGCCGATGATCGGGCGCTCGTTGGCGTAGATCTGTTTCTCGTAGTTGTGGCCGGCTTCCTGGATTTTGCTGCGCTGGTAGCGCTGCTCCTGCGCGGCGAGCACGCCGCCGAGAGTGTCCATCTCGCGGAACACATCGAGGATGGCCTTCTCGACCTGGCGCTCGAGGATGAGCAGGCCGGGCGCACCGCCGAAGAGATTCATCGTGTGTTTGAAGATGCCGGACTCCTCCATGATGATCGACTGACCGTGCGAGGCGAGGAGCGCGTATTTCTCGGTCGGGGTGGTGAAGGGTTCGTCGGCGGAGTTGGAGTGGCACGAATTGCTGTAATTCATGTAGGCGAGCATCAGCTCGACGGCGGTGCGTGTGAGATTGTTCTGGAACTCGGCGGCGATGAGCGAGCGGCCGGAGGTCTGGGTGTGGAGCTTGAGGGCCTGCGCCTTGGCGTTGGCGCCGAAAACTTCCTTCATGCCGATGGCCCAGATGCGGCGACAGACGCGGCCGAGCACGAGGTATTCGACGTCGAGGCCGCAGTCCAAGAAGAAGGAGAAGCGCGGCCCGAACTCGTTGACGTCGCATCCGCGGGCCTTGAGCAGCTCGGCGTAGGTGAAACCGTTGGAGAGCGTGAACGCGGCCTGCTGCACCGGCGTGGCGCCGGCCTCGGCGATGTGGTAACCGGAAATCGAAACCGGATACCAGCGCGGCATGTTGGGCACGCACCACTCGATCATGTCGCAGAGGAAACGCAGCGAGGCGTCGATGGGGAAGATGACTTCGTTCTGCGCCTGCACTTCCTTGAGCATGTCGGCCTGGATGGTGCCGCGGAGGTTGGGCACACAGCCGGGACCGAAGCGGCGTTTGGCGGCGGCGATGAACATCGCGAGGATGACGGGGGCGGGCGCGTTCATCGTCATCGAGACGGAGGCGTCCTTGCGCGTGAGATCGAAGCCAGCGAAGAGCCGCTCCATGTCCTCGACCGTGTCGATGGCGACGCCACCCTCGCCGACCTTGCCGAGCACGCCCTCGGCGTCGGAGTCCATGCCGTAGAGCGTTGGGCCGTCGAACGCGGTGGAGAGACGCAGGCTCTTCTGGTTTTTGCTCAGGTAGTGGAAGCGCTCGTTGGTGTCGTCGGCGAGGCCGAGGCCGGCGAAGAGGCGCATCGGTTCCTCGCCGCTGCTGCCCTTGTCGAGATACATCTCGCGGTAGGCGGCGTTGGCGTAGGGGAACTCGCCGGGCAAACCTTGGCCGAGCAGGTAGTCGGCGATGGCGCCGGGCTCGTCGGTGGCGGGCAGTGCGAGGCGCGGCAGCGGCGTGCCGGTGGGCGACTTCGTCATCTCGACCGAGGCGTGGACCTTGGCCCAGCGGGCGCGGAGTTCGGCGGCGAATTTTTTGTCGGTGCGCGCGCGGGCGACTTCGCGGGCGACGTGGGCGTTGTAGTTATCGACGGATTCGGCGATGCGACCGAGGGAACTCATGAGGCACCTCCGGTGCTGTGCCGAGTGGCAAGTGACGAGTGACGAGTTGAAGCCAGAGCGGCAATGGCATCGAAGAGTTTGTCGACGCCGGCGTCGAAGTGTTTCGCGGCGGTCGTCGGGTAAAGGATCTGGCCTTTGTGATTCTGGCCGAGGCGCGCCTGAATTTCCGCGCGGGCGGTGTGCGCCATCGGGTGATCACACTTGTTGAGCGCCACGATGTCGGCGCCGTTGAGCAGCGCGATTTTCTGAAGCTGGATCAGGCCGCCGTAGTAAGGCGCGAGCACGAAGAGCACGGCGTCGGTGAGTTTCTTGGCTTTGCCGAAAATCCCGAAGGGGTCGCTTTCCTGGCCGACGCCGACGGACTCGACGAGGATGAGGTCGAACTCGCCGGACTTTTTCAGGATGTCAATGGCCGCGGGTGCCGAGGCGGAGAGGCCGGTGAGGTTGCCGCGCGTCGCAAGGGAGCGGAAGAACACGCGGTCGTCCTGCGCGTAGATGGCGGACACGCGGTCGCCCAAAATCGCGCCACCGGTGTCGGGGTGCGAGGGGTCGTTGGCGAGGATGGCAATGCGGCCGGTGGAACTTTTGCGCAGGAAACGCGAGGTCAGTTCGTCAATGAGCGTGGACTTGCCGGCTCCGCCGGGGCCCGCCACGCCGAGGACGAAGCCGGGGGCTTTGCCCGTGCGCTTGATTTGTAGGGCGGGATTTCCAAATCCCGCCTTCTTCCCGCTCGCGGCGGGGTCTGGAGACCCCGCCCTACATTCTGCGATGGTCAGCGCGCGGGCGAGGGCGCGGTCGCCCTTGAACCTGGCGTTGGGCTTCGCGTCGCGGGCGTATTCGCGTTTGATGAGATTCATGATGTCATCGAGCGAGGTGCCGGCGAAAAAGATGCGGTCGGTGCCCTGGCGTTTCATCAGGCGTTCGTCGCCCTTCGTGATCGTGCCGCCGCCGCCGCCGAAAACCGGGATGTCGCCGTTGCCGGATTTGCGGAGCTGGTCGACAACTTCCTTGAAGAAGACGATGTGGCCGCCGTTGTAGGACGAGATGCCGACGACGTTGGCATCTTCCTGGATGGCGGCGCGGACGATCGCCGAGGCCGCCTGATGATAACCGAGGTAGATGACCTCGATGCCGTGGCGCGCGAGCTCGATGTTGATGGTGGTGACGGCGCTGTCGTGTCCGTCGCACACCGGCACAGCGGTGAGGATGCGGAGCGGGGCGGCGAAGGATGCGCGGG
>JANXWT010000001.1 GCA_025351035.1 Opitutia bacterium
GCAGACGCGGAAATAAAAATCCTCGAAGCCCTCGGTGCTCATGCCCGCCTGCTGCGCCATCGCCGACGACGGCCAGCGGAGCACGACCCACTTCGTCTTGTTGACGCGGTAATCCTGCACGGGTTTGAGCAGCTTCGCCGCCATCTGCACGCGCTCGGCCGGCACGTCGGAGGACTCGAAGATGTTGTCCGAGCCGCGCACGGCGATGTAGGCCTGCATTTTCTGCATGCGCATCAGCTCGACCTCGGCGGTGGTCTCGTATTGGGCCGACTCGGCGTGCATCAGCATCTCGCGGGTCACGCGCGAGCGCTGGATGTTCACGTAAGGCAGCGCCCCGCGCGCCCGCGCCGCCCGGATCAGGGCGATCACAAAGGTCTCGGGGACGTCGAACGCGTCGATGAGCACGCGCTCGCCCGGTTTCAAGTTGGTGGAGAATCCGGTCAGCACCTCGGCCAACCGCGCAAAACGGGGATCACTCATGCATCAACTAACACGGACGCAGCGCGAGCCTTCAATCCCAAAGGCGCCGCGTGGTCGCGTGTAGGGCCGGCCCTTGTGGCCGTGCCGTCAATCGCACACGTCTCGGCGCGCCGACGAGCGGCGGCCCTACAGTCGCACACGCTGGTGATGGCAACGGGGACCGTTCTGTTTGACCACGGATTACTCGGATCGATACGGATCAACCCCGGATTCTCACCAGCAATTATCGGAATTGCATCCGTCAGGATCAGTGGAATCCGTGGTAAATAAAAACTGCCGGATGCGGCACAGCACGCGCATCCGCCCTACATCGACGGGGTCGAACCGATCACCGGCACGCCGCGCGGAAAACAAATTTTCCCCACAGCCTCCTGAAAATCTGTCGCGCCTCGCAGAATCTCGATCTCGAGCCGCAGGTAATAGCACGGCAGCGGAAACTGCGCGTCACCGGCGATGCGCACGGCGTCCTTCTCCGTCGTGACGACAAACTCCGCCCCCGTCTTCTGCGCCTCGGCGAAAACTTCCGTCAGGTCCTCCGGCGTGAACCGGTAGTGGTCGAAGAATTGCCGCGTGCTCACGAGGTTCGCGCCGGTCTCGCGCAGGAACGCCTCGAAGCTCTCCGGCGCCGCGATGCCGCTGAACGCCGCGATCTTTTTCCCGCGCAGGTCCGCCAGCGTGCGCCGCTCGCCGTTGCCGATGCGCTGGAGGTATTGCGGCTTGTGGGCGCACTCGATGATTTCGACCGTCGGGTTGAATTTCCGGATGAGCGCCTCGAGTTCCTCGTCGCGGCGGCCCTTCGACTTCGTGAGCAAAACATACGACGCGCGGCTCAGGTGCTTCACCGGTTCGCGCAGGATGCCGCGCGGGAGCAGGAAGCCGTTGCCGAACGGATTGGTCTTGTCGACGAGCAGGAGGTTGAGCCGGCCCTTGAGCGGCAGGTATTGGAAACCGTCGTCGAGCACGAGCGTGTCGCAGCCGAAGTGTTTGATCGCATACGCGCCGGCCTTCACGCGGTTCTTGTCCACGAGCACGACGACGCCCGGCAGATTGCGCGCGAGCATGTAGGGCTCGTCGCCGGCGAGTTCGGAGTCGAGCAGCACCGTCGTGCCGTCGCTGACGATGCGCGGCGGCGGCTCGGCGGTGTGTGTGAGCGCGAACCACCATTTTTTCCAGAACGGCGGCGCCTTGCTTTTGTAGCCTCGGCTGAGGATGGCGACCTTGCGGCCGCGGTCTCGCAGCGCGCGCGCGAACATTTCCACGACGGGCGTCTTGCCCGTGCCGCCGACGGTGAGGTTGCCGACTACGACCACGAGGCAGCCGAGCGGGTGATCGTGGAAGATGCGGATGCGGTAAAGCCAGAGGCGCAGCTGCACAATTCCGTTGAAAAGATACGAGCACGCCTGGAGGAAAACTCCGAAGATCGCCGCCGCCGTGCCCTCGCGTTTGCCCATGACGACATCGATGGCGAACCGTTCAAAGTCCTGGGCTTTGGTGCGAATCCAGCGATTGGGCATGACGGTAATAGGCTTTGACGTGCGGGGGTTGGCGGTTGGTGATTCCTTGCTAGATGCCGCCGGTGCGACATGCAATAGCGACGTTACTTCCGATGAACTACAAGCTCTTCATTCCCGGCCCGATCGCCGTCTCCGAGAAAACTCTCCGCGCGATGGCGCAGCCGATGATCGGTCACCGCAGCAGCGATTTCATCGCGCTCTACCGCGGGATGCAGCCGGAATTGCAGGCGCTCTTCGGCACGCACGACGGCGTCTATCTCGCCACGAGCAGCGCGTGGGGCGTCATGGAAGGCGCGCTACGCAACGTCGTCCGCAAAAAAGTTCTCTGCTGCATGAACGGCGCGTTCTCCGACAAGTGGCTCGATGTCGCGCACCGCTGCGGGCTCGCGGCCGAAGGCCTGCAATTCGAGTGGGGCCAACCCGTCGACCCCGCCGCGTTGCGCCGCGAACTCGCCACCGGCGCCTACGACGCGCTCACGCTCATCCACAACGAGACTTCGTGCGGCTGCATGAGCGACCTCACCGC
>JANXWT010000044.1 GCA_025351035.1 Opitutia bacterium
CAGCGGGCGGTGTCGTAGGCTTCGTCGCTGGTGATCTTTGCGTTAAGCGCGTAGTCGGCTAGGTCGACGATGAGTTGGTCGGGAGCGGGACGGACGTTGGAGATGGGGGAGGACATTGCGGGAAAGGAGTCAGGAGTCAGAATTCAGGAGACAGAATCAAGGCGAATAAACACCAAGGAGCAAAGAAGCTAAGAACTTTGCTGCTTAGCTGCTTTGTGTTCAGCCGCGCTGCGCGAGGGGGACGAAGGGGCGGTTGTCGAGGCCGGTGTAGTTGGCGCCGGGGCGGATGATCTTGCCGTCGATGCGCTGCTCGATGATGTGCGCGGACCAGCCGGCCGTGCGCGCCATGACGAAGAGCGGCGTGAACATGAGCATCGGCACGCCCATGCGGTGGTAGGCGACGGCGCTGAACCAATCGAGGTTGGGAAACATTTTCTTCTCGGCCCACATGAGCGTCTCGATGCGCTCGGCGACGTTGAAGAGGCGGAGGTCGTTCTGCTCGGTGCTGAGCTGGCGGGCGATTTCCTTGATGATGGGATTGCGTGGGTCGCCGATGGTGTAGACGGGGTGACCGAAACCGATGACGATTTCCTTGCGGGCCATGCGCGCGCGGATGTCGGCCTCGGCTTCGTCGGGCGTGGCGTAGCGAAGCTGGATGTCGAGAGCGACTTCGTTGGCACCGCCGTGTTTCGGGCCGCGGAGCGCGCCAATGCCGCCGGTGATGCACGAGTAGATGTCGGTGCCCGTGCCGGCGATGACGCGGCAGGTGAACGTGGAGGCGTTGAACTCGTGCTCGGCGTAGAGAATCAGCGAGCGGTCGAGCGCGTGGACGTGCGAGGCGACGGGAGTTTTCTGGTGGAGCAGGTGGAGGAGATGCGCAGCGATGGAAGTGTCGTCGGTCTCGACGTTGATGCGTTTGCCAGTCGTGGCGAAGTGGTGCCAATAGAGGAGCATCGACGGGAAGGCGGCGAGGAGGCGGTCGGCGATGGCGCGCGCGCCGGGAGTCGAGGTGGCGTTGGCGCCGGTGGACGGAATGGTCTCGTGCTCGAGATGGCCGAGCATCGAGCAGCCGGTGCGGAGAACGTCCATCGGGTGCGCGTCTTTCGGGATTTGCTCGAGGACGGCGCGGAGCGCGGCGGGGAGGCCGCGGAGTTTCATCAGGCGAGCGCGGTAGGCGTCGAGCTCGGCGCTATTGGGCAGACGCTCGTGGATGAGTAAGTGCGCGACCTCCTCGTAGGTCGCCTGCGCGGCGATCTCGGCGATGTCGTAGCCGCGGTAATGCAGGTCGTTGCCGGACTGGCCGACGGTGCAGATGGCGGTGTTGCCGGCGACGACGCCGGAGAGCGCGACGGACTTTTTGATTTTGGAAACCGGGGCGGGGGTGGTGGGGTCGGTCATGACGAAAATTTTTTAACCACGGATTACACGGATAGCAGACTCTTGCGAGCAACCGGTCACAAAGTGTGACCGGTTCGGCTTGGCTCATGCGAACACAAATTGTGACCGCATAGGATGTTCGAACCTTAAGGTCACAATTTGTGACCTTGAACGAACAATCCGATGTCGCTGACCGACTTGGAGTTTTCGCGGGTTGATCTTGTCCCGACGGCGGCCAAGACGTCGTCGAAGAACTGTGGTTGTGAGGTCGAGATTTTGTTTTGCTAAACGCGGCTCGGCGTCCTTACCGTTACGGTGTGCAATTCGATTTGCGTGAGTGTTACCGAATTCTCGAAGTCGAGCCGGGCGCGTCCCTCGACGACGTGAAACGTGCCTACCGGGAATTGGTCAAGGTTTGGCACCCGGATCGATTTGGTCACGACCCGAAATTGCAACGCAAGGCGCAAGAGAAGTTGAAGCAGATCAATTCCGCCTATGAGCGGATATGCGCCGGTGGCCCAATGCCGGGGGCAACGAATTCGAGTGCAGCGTCAGGACGCACGACGACCGCAAGGAGTGAAGCGCCACCACCGCCGTCATCTGAGCCTACGGTCGCTCCATCGCAGCAAACAAACTGGGGGCGCAGATTTGCTCAGATCGCGATCACCGTGGTTGTCATCGCGATTTTGAGGGCTGTTTTTTCGGGGAACGATGATTCGCGGTCACGGAGCGTTGGCGGACAAACATCCTACCGAGAGCCGGCTCCAACATACCAAACGCCACCGCCACCGAAAGTGGATGCACCGCCAAAGGTTCGTCAGCATCTCAACCTCGCACAGATTTCCGCCGTTTATCAGGAGGCGTTAAAGAAACAGCCGAATTCTGGCATGACGCTCCAAGAGTTCAGCCGATCTGCGCAGGAAAAACTGCCTGATTACGATTTTTCCGAGGGCATCAACTATTCGCCGTCGGCGGAAGCATCTGCGCCAAACATCACATCCTCCGCGTCACTAGCGATTGCTTCAACTCCTACCCAAAAGCAAGCGGCTGAGAAATTGACTGCAGCGCAACCAAAGCCAGCAATCGCTTCAGGCGGTTCTGACGTGCGCAAGAAGGAGGCCGTTGAAATTGCCAACTCAACTTTGAGCACGCCAAGTCCGTTGCCGGTGATCGAAACGCCCCGTGATTTTTTTACTCGTGATGGGTCCAATGCCCCGAAGCTTGCTTCGGCTTGGATGGATGGGAGGG
>JANXWT010000069.1 GCA_025351035.1 Opitutia bacterium
GATCCAGCAACTCCTTGAAGCGGGCGGCGACGACGGCACGAAGTCGTTTAACAAGGACCTCTACCGGCTCATCAAGTGCCGGTGGATTCGGGGAGAAACGCAAGCCGTCGGCCTTGCTGATCTTGCCGTCCTTGATGAGCCGGTAGAGGTCCTTGTTAAACGACTTCGTGCCGTCGTCGCCGCCCGCTTCAAGGAGTTGCTGGATCTTGTCGTTGTGTCCTTCGAGGATGAGATTTCGCACCGTCGCGTCGGCGATCATGATTTCGTGCGCCGCGAAACGGCCGCCGCCTTCCAGTGCAGGAATGAGTTTCTGGCAAACGAACCCGCGCAGCGAACCGGCGATCTGGCGGCGCGCCTGCGCGATCTGTTCGGGCGGGAAAAATTCGAACAACCGCGTGAGCGACTGCGCCACGGTGGCGGCGTGCATCGTGGAGAAAACCAAGTGGCCCGTTTCAGCCGCCGAAATCGCGGTCTCGAAGGTCTCCTTGTCACGCATTTCGCCGATGAGAATAATGTCGGGATTCTGGCGCAGCACTGATTTGATCGCCATTTCGAAGCTGGGCACGTCGATGCCGAGTTCGCGCTGTTGGAAAACCGACTTGTCGTCTGTAAACGTGTATTCGATCGGATCCTCGATGGAGACAATGTGCTTGTCCATGTTGTGATTTATCCAATCCAGCATCGCGGCCATTGTGGAGCTCTTGCCCGAGCCGGTGGCACCGCAGACCAACAGGATGCCGTCTTTCGACTGGGCCAGCTTGATTAAGATTTCGGCTTCGATCTTGAGCTCCTCGAAGGTCGGCGGGCGGCTCTTGATGTGGCGGAACACGATGCTTGCCGTGCCTCGCTGGTGGAAGGCATTCACACGGAAACGGCCCACGTCGTCGGCGGAATAGGCGAAATCCACCTGCCCGTCGCGCTCCCAGTTGGCCCGGAAAATCTTCGGCACCTGCTCATCGACAAAGGAGCGCACGTTCTCGTGCGTCAGCGGGTCCATTTCGACCGGGCGCAGTCGGCCGCCCATGCGCAAGTAGCCGGGCTTGTTGGATTTCACGACGATGTCGCTGGCACCGCTGTCGACGGCAAGCTTCAGGAGGTCGTTAAATATCTCGGTGTGAATGGATGTGCTCATATGATTTTGGACGTGAACCGGATTGTAAGCTGGCTTTGCCTACAAGCTATTCCACCATCGTTCAAGGTAACATTCCCATGAAATCCCTTCGATTTCTCAGCCTCATCACCACCCTCTGCAAGACGTGCGCGGTTTAATGTGCTAACTTTCCATGATCACTAGTATCTCCGGTTTGCTCGTCTCCGTCACACCGCTCAGGGCGGTAATTGAAACCGGCGGTTTCGGTTACGAGGTTCACATTCCCGTTACAACTGCCGAGCGGCTCCCCCAGCCCGGACTAAACGCCAAGCTTCACACCGTCGCGGTCTATCGCGAGGACTCGCAAACACTCTATGGTTTCGCCACCGAGGAGGAACGAGATTTCTTTCGTCTGCTGATTGAAAAAGTCACCGGAGTCGGTCCGAAAATGGCGCTGAGTGTGTTGAGCAAACTCTCTCTACCCATGCTCAAAAGCGCCATCACTGCCGGTGATGTCGCCTTGCTTGCAAAGTGTCCCGGCATCGGCAAAAAGACCGCCGAGCGCCTCGTCATGGATTTACGCGATCACTTGCTTCCGTCCGAGCTTGAGGGCACGCCGGTGGCTCCCGCTGGCCAGGTCACCCCTGCGCCAGTCGCACCGGGCAAAAACAAGATTCGCGACGCGGTCATGGCTTTGGTCGCGCTCGGCTACAAGACACCCGATGCCGACAAATCTGTGCGCCAAGCTTGGGTCGCACTGGGCCCAACGGCATCTATCGAGGCCTTGATCAAACGGGCCCTCGGATAAAAAACAAAAACCCTCACAGTAACGCGGGCTCTGGTGGGCTAAATGTTGTTTTCTGATCTCAGCGCTGAAATTGGAAAGCCGTGAACTCCGCCGCGGGTGTCGGATTCGTAGCCCCGCGACCACGAAATACCCGTTGGCTGCCTTGCGACAACACCTGTCGGCTGTCGAACACTCCGTCATCAAACAGAGCCTGCAAGCGACCGCCGGAATTCTGAACACCGGTTAACACGCGCTCTTGCTGCCGCAAGGCGGCCAGCAGCGCAGGATAGTCGGATTCGACGGGTAGCCCGTTCTGCAGACTTAGCCAGCCCACACGGGTTTCGGTGGTAGGACGCGCCACGGCCACTGTTTGCGGGGCGACCATCATGGTCGAGGTCTTCGCCACCGGGCCAGTTACGATGGCCGCGCCGGGGCTCGACGAAAAATTGACCCGCGCGACGACAAGAGCCAGACACGCCGCGGCCGCAAGTCCGCCGGCGTAATACGCCCAGAGCACCCGCCGGTGCCGGCCCTCGATTGGAGTGATGGTCGCAACGCCATTGGCGGGCTGCCTCGGACCCTGATTGTCCGCGTGATCGCGGAAGCTTTCGTAGACGAGCTTGGTCGCTCGGTGCATTTGGCAATACTGGCGATAGACCTGCTGGTGTCGCGGGCTCTCTTGGATTTCCAGTTCCAGTTCAGCAGTCTCGGGCGGCGAAATCTGCCGGTCGACATAAAGATTTAGTAATTCGATGAAGCGCTTGTCTTTCATGTGTGAAATTCTTCTCCAAGTTTTTCCCGCAGACTCTCGCGCGCCCGCGCGATGCGACTCTTGACGGTCCCGACGCTGATGCCGAGGATCTCGGCGATTTCTTCGTAGGATTGGCTCTGCACATTGCGCAGAATCAGAATCTCGCGGTGCTTCTCGTTAAGCAGCTCCATGCATTCTGCGA
>JANXWT010000312.1 GCA_025351035.1 Opitutia bacterium
CGAAAGTGCCGAAGAACGTGAAGATCTCCACGACACTCGGCGAGTAATAGCCCCAGCTCGACGGCAGGAAGTCGCGGGCCAGCGAGGTGACGATGATCACGAAGCGCTCGAACCACATGCCGACGTTGACGAGGATCGAGAGACACCAGACGAGCGTGGTGTTTTCACGCACCCGGCGGAACCAGAAGAACTGCGGCGTAATCACGTTGCACGAAATCATGATCCAGTAGGCCCAGGCGTAGTGGCCGAACGCGCGATTGATGAACGCGAAGCCTTCATACGGATTCGCGCTATACCACGCGATGAAGAACTCCATCGAGTAGGCGTAGCCGACGATCGTGCCGGTCGCGAGGGTGATCTTGCACATGCAGTCGATGTGATACTGCGTGATGAGGTCCTCGAGGCGGTAGATGGCGCGCAGCGGCAGCATCAGCGTCATCACCATGCCGAAGCCGGAGAAAATGGCGCCGGCGACGAAATAAGGCGGGAAAATCGTCGTGTGCCAGCCGGGGATCAGCGACACGGCGAAGTCGAACGACACGATCGTGTGCACGGAGAGCACGAGCGGCGTCGCGATGCCGGCGAGGATCAGGTAGGCCATCTCGTAGTTGGCCCAGTGGCGGTTCGAACCGCGCCAGCCCATCGAGAAAAAGCCATAGATGCGCGCCTTGAGCATGTTGCCGCCCGCGGTGAAACGGTCGCGCAGCGTGCCGAGATCGGGCAGCAGGCCGACATACCAGAAGAGGACGGAGACGGTGCCGTAGGTCGAGACGGCGAAAACGTCCCACTCCAGTGGCGAGCGGAAGTTCTGCCAGATGTAATTGGAGTTCGGGATCGGGAAGAGATACCAGGCCATCCAGACGCGGCCGACGTGGAAGACGGGGAAGATCGCCGCGCAGACGACGGCGAAGATCGTCATCGCCTCGGAAGCGCGGTTGATCGAGGTGCGCCACTTCTGGCGGAGCAAACAGAGAATGGCGGAGATCAGCGTGCCCGCGTGGCCGATACCGATCCAGAACACGAAATTGACGATGTCCCACGCCCAGTTGACGGGATTGGCGTGGCCCCAGACACCGACGCCGGTGCCGACGAGATAGATGAGGCCCGCGACGGTGAACGACGCGACGAAGCCGGCGACGCCGAAGCACCACCACCACCAGACGGGCGTCTTGGCTTCGACGATACCGCAGACTTTCTCGGTGATCCAATGAAAGTCGCGGCCGTGATGGACGAGCTCCTTGCGCGGGATAATAGCGGGCCGGACCTCGGCGAGGATCGGATGCTCGGCGTGTTCGAGATGGGAGGACATCAGGTGTGCCCTCCTTCGTGCGCGGGCGTGGCGCCGTGTTCGCCACCGTGCGACGGATGATTCTTGTTGTTATACTCGATCCGGCTGAGCGGAAGATCGGAGTAGTCGGGCATGTGCGGATTCGGATTGCGAAGCTTGCCGAGGTAAGTCGTGCGCGGGCGGATGTTCAGGTAGCCGAGCACGGCGTAATCGCGCGGCTGGGCTTTGAGCCGGGAGACGCGCGAGTGCGGGTCCTTGATGTTGCCGAACTCAATCGCCTCCACCGGGCACACCTGCTGGCAGGCGGTGCGGATCGTGCCGTCGGGAACTTCCACATTGCCCGTCGGGCCGGCGAGGCGGATCTGCGCGATCTTCGCCTGCTGGATGCGCTGGACGCAGTAAGTGCATTTCTCCATGACGCCGCGCATGCGCACGGAAACGTCGGGGTTCTTCACCATCTTCACCAGCTCGGGCATGTCGCTCTGGTGGCCGAGCGGACCCATGTAGAGGGCGTCGAGCGCGCGCTTGTTGAAGTCGAAGAAATTGAAACGCCGAACCTTGTAGGGACAGTTGTTCGCGCAATACCGGGTGCCGATGCAACGATTGTAGGCCATCGTGTTGAGGCCCTCCTCGTCGTGCACGGTGGCGTTGACGGGGCACACGGTCTCGCACGGGGCGAGTTCGCAGTGCTGGCACGTCATCGGCTGCATGGAAACCTGCGGATCCTCGGGGAGCGTCTTGTTGCCCTCGGCGCCGAACGCTTCCGCGTCGGCCTTGCCGTCGGAGTAGTAGCGGTCGAGGCGAATCCAATGCATCTCGCGGCCGCGGCCGACCTGCTCGCGACCGACGATCGGAATGTTGTTCTCCGCCTGGCAGGCCACGACACAGGCGTTGCAGCCGATGCAGGTGTTCAAATCGATCGACATGCCCCACTGGTGGAGACCGTCAAAATTTGGCGACTCGTAGAGCGAGTTGCCGCGCGGGAGGAAAGCCTGCGTCGCAGTCGGGTTGCCGCCGTGGATGCGCGCCGTGTAGGCAGCGTCATTTTCACCGGGGAGGCGCGCGCCTTCATTGCCAAGATTGGCCGGCGTGTGCGACTCCATGCCGAAGCTGGCGGCGTAATTCGGATTCTCCTGAAACTCTGTGAGGTTGGCCTCGCGCACGATGTCGCGGCCTTCCATCGACCAATGTTCCTGGACATTCGCGAGTTTCTTGCGCTCGCCCGTCAAGCGGATCGTCGCACCGGTGGCGAAGCCCATCGCGTCGCTACTGCGCACCGCGTAGGCGTTGAAGCCCGCGCCAGAACCGACGTGACCGGTGACGCTGCGCCCGTAGCCGAGCGGGAGGACAACCGTGAAATTCGAGAGACCGGGCTGGATGTGCAACGGACCGACGACCTTGCGACCATGGACCGTGAGTTCGCCCATGTGAGGGTGCTCCTTGCCGGTATCGAACTCGTTTTCCTCGACGCGGGCGACCTGCAGTTTGCTGCCGTGTGGCGCGATGCCGAGGAGTTTGCCGAGCTTCGGACTGACGAGGACGGCGTTGTCCCAAGCAATCTTCGTGATGGGGTCCGGGCATTCTTGCAGCCAGCCGTTGTTGGCAAAGCGGCCGTCGTCCATCTTGTGGTCGGTGGCGAAACGCACTTCGAGATTCGTGAGCGAGAGCGTCTTGAACTCCGGATTCTTGGCGAAAGCCGAACCGGAACGCTGCGGGTCGAATGCGACGCTGACCTTCTTGTAGGCGGAGCCGGCGAGGAGACCGTCGTGGAGGAATTTCTCGAACGCCTTCTTCGAACCGTCGGTGTGGTGCGCAATGGTCGTGTAGACCTGCGCGTAGGCGTCGGCGTTTTCTTCACCGGCGAGACGGGCGAGCAACTCGACCTCGGGCAGGCCGCTGAAGAGCGGGAGAATCATCGGCTGCACCGGGACGATGGTGCCGTCGACCGTGCGGGCATCGCCCCACGATTCGAGATAGTGCGTCGCGGCGAGGTGCGTGCCGGCGTGCGCGGAAGTCTCGTCCTTGTAGTAGCCGTAGCGGACGACCTGCGGCACCGACTTCTGCAACGCGGCCCAGTCGAGATCGGCGGGAGCGTTGTAGGCCGGGTTGCCGCCGAGGACGACAAGCGTCTTGACGGACGAGCCCTTGATCGCGGTGGCCAGAGCGGAAATCGACGACGCGTTGGCGGGGGCGACCGCGACGAAGTCGACGGTCCGGCCGAAATTGCCGAGCTTGGCGTTGATGGCGTTGACGAGCACGTGAACCTGCACGGGCTGGTGCGCGCCGGCGACGACGAGGCATTTGCCCTCGTGTTCTATGAGATCCTTGGCGCACTCGTCGATCCACTTCGGGCTGAGATCGAGGTCCGGCGTGAGCGAGGCAAACATTTCGGTGCCGAGCACCTTGTTCGCGAGCGCGGCGGTGAACGCCAGCATGTGGCTGCTCGCGAGGCGCAGGCGGTGATCCGCCATGCTGCCGGTGAGCGTGAACGCGCTCTCGACGACGTAGAGACGGTTCATCGGGTCGTCTTTCTTGGCGACGCGGCGGCCCTTGGCGAATTCGCGGGCGTAGTAGAGACTGCCGGCCTCGGCGTGGAAGAAATCCGCGTCGATGCTGAGGATACGGTCGGCCTTGGCGAAGCGATAGAGCGGCTTCACGCTCTGGCCGAACGACGCAAGCGCGGCCTGCACCGGCGGTTCGTCCTGCACGGGCTCGTATTCGGCCCAGATGGCGCGCGGAAATTTCTGCATCAACTGCGCAACGAGTCGCGCGCGGGTTGGCGACGCAGACTCGTCGGCAAGGAACGCGAGGCCCTCGCCGTTGCCGGCGTAGGCTTTGTTGATGCTGGCGAGGAGATCGTTGACGGCGGCGGCATCGAGGGCGCGGCCATCCTTGGTGTGCCCTGTCGCGCGCTCGGGATCGTAGAGATCGAGGACGGAAGCCTGGGCGAGGAGCGAGCTGGCGCCGCCGTGCGGAGCGTAGCTGGGATTGCCTTCAACTTTGGTCGGGCGACCTTGGTGCGTCTCGGCAAGGAGCGGGATGGCCGATTTGCGCAGCGGCATTGCGGTGGCGAAATAAAGCGGCAGGCCGGGGACGGTGTATTCGACGGATTTGCCGTAGGGCAGAATGTTCGCTTCCGGACGGCGGCAACCCGCGAGACCGACGCCACCGAGCGCGAACGAAGCCGCCATGATTTTCATGAACTGCCGGCGGTCGACGCCTTCCATCGAGGACGCGCCCTCGGGGAACTCGCGGTCAAGGTGAGCCTTGAAGCCCGGGGCGCCGGAGAGTTCGTCGAGACTGCGCCAATATTGCGGGCCAGCTAGCTCGCGCTGCGCGGGGGCAGGATGTTCAAATTTGCGTTTCATCAGCGGTGGCAGCCGGAGCAGCTTTGTGGAGGTTTGACCTTCCACTGGTGGAGGTTGGCGACGGCCTGTTCCAATTTGCCCTGGTCGGCGAGAGTCTGGGAATCGAGATTGTAGACGTCCTTCGGGTCACGAATGAAGTTCTCGGGCTGGCGGTGGCAATCGAGGCAGAAGCCCATGCTGTGCGGCTTCGCGTGGTAGACGGTGGTCATCTCGTTGACCTTGCCGTGGCACTCGACGCAACTGACACCGCGCGCGACGTGGACGGAGTGATTGAAATAAACGTAGTCGGGCGCGACGTGGACCTTGACCCACGGCACCGGCTCACCGGTTTCGTAGCTGCGGCGCACGGGTTCGAGCAGCGGGCTCGTGGTCTTGATGACGCTGTGGCAGTTCATGCACGTCTGGGCGGCAGGGATACTGGAGGTGCCGGACTTCTCAACCGAGGCGTGACAGTAACGGCAGTCCATGCCGAGCTGGCCGGCGTGCAGACTGTGATCGAAAGGCACCGGTTGCACCGGCTGATAACCGATGCGCAGGTATTTCGGCGTGGCGTAATAGGTGGCCGCCGCCGTCGCGACCCCCGCGAGGATGGTGATGAAAATCACGATCTGCAGCGGCAGGGCGTTGGCGGATTTGGGGAAAATCTTCGACATGGTCCGTCAGGTGTTCGCAGTGCCGGATAATCAGACCGACCCGGTTTGGCGGGGCACGGCACGGGTTTCGGGGCGGAGGTTGACCCGAGTGGCGGTCGCCGCCGCTGTCGAGGCGCTGTTTGAATTCGCAGACAGAACCGAAACAAAGCCCGTCGCGGCAATTAAGCCGCCGATTTTGGCGAAAAATGCCTTGCGCGAACAAGTCGGGCTCACGGGGGGGGTGTCCATGCGAATCGAAAGACGAAAAGAAGCCGCGCTGGCAAAGTAAAACAAAATTTCCCGGAGACGGGCAGGTTGTTGACATATTAGGGCCGCCGAGCAGGCGAACTTCCTTGCTAATCCGCGAATTTTTCGACGGGCGTTTCCGCGCAAAAGTTGGTGTTGCCTGCTCGGGTATCTTGGCTAGTCCACCCCGATGCCTCCACTCCTCCGCCCCGCCCTGCTGGCTGTCGTGACGGCCAGCGCCGTCGTTACCGCACCCGCCAAGATCCTCATCCACGCCGGCTCGTTCATCGACGGCCGCGCCGATACTGTCCGCCACTCCGTCACGATCACGGTCGACGGCGACCGACTCGCCGGCATTGCCGACGGTTTCACTGCGCCCGCTACCGGCGACACTTTGATCGATCTCAAAAATTCCACCGTCATGCCGGGCCTGATGGATATGCATGTGCATCTCACGGGCGAGCAATCTCCCACGAGCTACAGCGAGCGCTACTACCTCAATCCCGCTGATTTCGCGCTGCGGTCGACGGTTTACGCCAAGAAAACCCTGCTGGCCGGCTTCACCACGGTCCGCGACCTCGGCGCCGGCGACAATCTCAACAATTCCCTCCGCGACGCCATCGCCAAAGGCTGGGTCGTCGGGCCGCGTATCTACAGCGCCGGCAAAGCGCTCGCCACCACCGGCGGCCACGGCGACCCGACCAACGGCCTCGCCGAGATTTATCGCGACGACCCCGGCCCGAAGGAAGGCGTGATCAACGGCGCCGACGACGCCCGCAAGGCCGTTCGCCAGCGCTACAAGGACGGCTGCGACGTCATCAAGATCACCGGCACCGGCGGCGTGCTCTCGCTCGCCAAGAACGGCATGAACCCGCAGCTCACCGAGGAGGAGTTCAAAGCCATCGTCGAGACCGCGCACGACTACGGCATGAAGGTCGCCGTCCACGCGCACGGCGACGAAGGCATGCGCCGCGCCATCCTCGCCGGCGTCGATTCCATCGAGCACGGCACGTTCATGTCCGACGACACCATCAAGCTCATGATCGCGCACGGCACCTACTACGTGCCCACGATCAGCGCCGGCCGCTTCGTCGCCGACAAAGCGAAGATCGACGGCTACTTCCCCGCCGTTGTCCGCCCGAAGGCCATGGCGATCGGCCCGATCATCCAGGCCACTTTCCAACGCGCCTACCAGGCCGGCGTGAAAATCGCTTTCGGCACCGACCAAGGCGTCGCGCCCCACGGCGACAACGCCAAGGAATTCATCTACATGGTCGAGGCCGGCATGCCGCCGATGAAAGCCATCCAAGCCGCCACGCTCAGCGCCGCCACCCTCCTCGGCGTGGAAAAGGACCTCGGCACGCTCGAAGCCGGCAAACTCGCCGACATCGTCGCCGTCCCCGGCGACCCCCTCGCCGACATCAAGCTCATGACGCAGGTTTCCTTCGTCATGAAAGCCGGCACGGTCTACAAGCAGTAAGCGGACGATTCGCTGTTTACGGTTTAAAGTTCGCTGCCAACCGGCCGCTGTCGTCGATCGCCAACCGAAAACCGTGAGCTGAAAGCTCGAAACCTAAAAAATCCGATCCACCATCGCGTCGCCGGCACGGAAGCGCCGCAGATTTTCCAAGAAGTGTCGCACGAGGGCTTCGTCCTGCTCGCGCTGGCCGCCGCCGAGGTGCGGGACGATGTGGCAGTTCGGCGCCGTCCACAGCGGATGCTCCGGCGGCAACGGCCCGGGGTCGAGCGCGTCGAGATACGCCCCGCCGATCTGCCCCGATTGCAACGCCGCGATCAGATCGGATTGGTTCACTGACGTGCCGCGACCGACGTTGTAGAAGCGTGCGCCACGCTTCATCTGCGCGAATCGCGCCGCGTGGCACCAACCGCGCGCCGCCGGGCTGTCGGGCAGCACGTTCACGACGTGATCGGCGACCGCGAGTGCCGCGGCGGCGTTTTCATTCGTCACCGTCTCCACACCTTCGTCGCCGCGCGGCGAGCGGCGCATGGCGATGACGCGGCCGCGGAACGGCGCGAGCAGCTCTGCGAGCCGTTTGCCGATGGCTCCATAGCCGAGGATCACGACAGTCTGCCCCGTGAGCAGGGTCATCGCGTAGCGGTCCTCGAGATAGGGCCAGCCGCGCGGACCGGCTTGGTTGAGCACGTATTTCGGCAACTGCCGGCCGAGTGAAAGCATCATCGCCAGCAAATGCTCGGCGCACGGCGTGGCGAAAACTGCCGACGCATTCGTGACGACCGTGCCGCGCGCCCTCATCGCCTTGCGGAAATCCGTGCGGTCGTAGCGCGTGTAACCGGCGGTGGAGATCGCGATCCATTTCAACCGCGGATGCTTCATCACGTCGTCCGGGTCCGGCTGGCCATAGGCGATGTCGGCCTCGCCGAGCGTCGGGTCGGGCTCGCCCTGCGCGAGGATGTGGCGCGTCGACTTCGCCGACTGGATGAGCCGGCAGCCGACGGCCGCGAGCCCCTCGGCAAACAAGGCGCATGCGCCCGGCCGCAATTCATGGTTCGTCCAGACAGTCAGACTCATGCCGTCAATCTCGCCGCGACTGCCGCGTCGTCGCAAACAAAAAGCCATCTCCTCCCCGACCCGGGCTTGCCAACCCACATCCATCGCGTCAGTGCTGAGAGCAGGCGGGCCGCCTACTATGGAAGCACTCCTCGTCTTGCTGGTTCCTTACCTGATCGTCGTCCTGACCATCCTCCCAATCTGGATGTTCATCAAAATTCGCGCCCATGACCGGGAGCAGGAGTCGCTGCGCCACCGCTTCGCCCTATTGGAGAACGCAGTGAACGCTCTCCACCTTAAACTCCGCGAGACCCAAGTCGCCGCGCCCATCGCCCCGCCTGCCAAAACGGAAAGCGCGCCAGCCCCCGCCGTGTCGGCGCAACCGCCGCCGGTGGCACTGACTCCGCCCATTCCGCCCACTCCGGCACCGAGGCCCGCTGCGGTCACGCCGCCGCCGGTGATTGCGCGACCGGCCACCCCGCCGTCCGTCCGCGCCGTGCCTAAGCCACTTCCGACCCGGCCCGCGATCAGCTGGGAGCAGTTTATGGGCGCGAAACTCTTCGCGTGGCTCGGCGGTCTCGCGCTCTTTCTCGGCGTGGCCTACTTCGTCAAATATTCCTTCGAGCACGACTGGATTCCGCCCGCGGTGCGCGTGGCCATCGGTTTCGTCATCGGCGCGGGCCTCATTGTGGGCGGCCTGAAAATTTCCCGCGCCAAATACGCCGTGACCTCACAGACGTTGATCGGCGCGGGTGTGGTCTCGCTCTATGTCGTGACCTTCGCCTGCCGGACCATCTACCACTTCGAGTTCTTCGGCCCGATCCCGACCTTCCTGCTGATGACGCTGATCACCGCGGCGGCGTTCGTCCTCGCGGTGCGGCTGGATGCGCAGGTCATCGCCATCCTCGGCATCCTCGGCGGATTTCTCACACCTGTTTTGCTCTCCACTGGCGTGGACAATCCCGGCGGCCTCTTCGGTTACCTCGCGCTGCTCGACGCCGGGCTCATCACCGTGGCGATGCACCGGCGTTGGCTCTACCTCGTGCCGCTCAGCGCCGGCAGCACCGTCCTCATGATGATCGGCTGGGCCGGCAAGTTCCTGACGGCGGAGAAAGGCCCCGTCGCCATGACCGTGTGCCTCGGGTTCAGCGTCCTCTATCTTGCCGCAACGGAGATCGCGCGGCACCGGCGCATCACCGACCGCTATTTCACCTGGACCGCGGCGGCGCTGCCACTTGTCGGCCTGACGTTCGGTCTCGCTTTCCTCGGTTATCCCGCACTGGCGGAGCGCGCACCGCTCTACCTCGGTTACCTCCTGCTCCTTGATGCGACGCTGCTCACCCTGACGTGGCGCGACGACACACTGCCTCATCTGCATTTCGCCGCCGGCATGATTGTGTTTGCGCTGCTCGCGATGTGGACGGGCGGATTCGTGACCGAGGCCCTGCTCCCGTGGGCCCTCGCGAGCAATCTTGTGTTTGCGGCGATGCACACCGCGTTTCCGCTCCTGCTCGCGCGCGTGCGGCCGGCGTCGACGCCAACGTGGTGGAGCCAAATTTTTCCCCCGCTGACACTCGTGCTGATGCTTGTGCCGATCTTCCGCCTCGACACTGTCTCGTTGCTGATCTGGCCGGCGATCCTGCTCGTCGATGTGCTCGCGATCGGACTGGCGCTGCTGAGCGCCTCGCTCAGCGCCGTGGCCGCGGTGCTCGTGCTGACGTTGCTGGCCACCGGTCTGTGCATTTTCAAGGTCCCGGTGGCGATCGACTTCGCGCCGTCGCTGCTCTTCGTCATCGGCGGCTTCGCGCTGTTTTTCTTCGCCGCCAGCTACTGGCTGGCCCGCAAGCTCAGCGACAAACTGCCCGCGGCGGACCGACAGCTCGCCGGCATCTTCGGCGACACGCGTGCGCAACTCCCGGCGTTTTCCGCCCTGCTGCCATTCGTGCTGCTCATCATGCTCTGCGCCCGGCTGACGCTGCCGGACCCGTCAGAGGTCTTCGGCCTTGGTCTGCTGCTGGTCGTGCTGACGCTCGGCCTGTCGCGCCTGCTCGTGATCGAGTGGCTGCCGGCCTGTGCGCTTGTCGGGATGGCCTCGCTTGAATATGTGTGGCACACGCGGCATTTCGACGCGACAGCCGCCGGTGGTCTGCTGGCCTGGTATCTCGGCTTCTATGCAATTTTCGCCGCCTTCCCGTTTGTGTTCCGCCGCGACTTCGCACGCCTCACCGGCCCGTGGGCCGTGGCGGCACTGAGCGGAGTCGCGCATTTCTGGATGGCATACGGCGCGATCAAGGGCGGCTGGCCCAACGATTTTCTCGGCCTCGTGCCCGCGCTCTTCGCCGTCGCCCCGCTGGTCAGCCTCGCGTTTATTCTGCGCACGGTGTCGGCCGACAATCCCGCGCGACTCAACCGGCTCGCGTGGTTCGGCGGTGTGGCGTTGTTTTTCATCACGCTCATTTTCCCGATCCAGTTCGAGCGGCAGTGGCTCACCGTGGCATGGGCCTTGGAAGGCGCGGCGTTGCTCTGGCTTTTCCACCGCGTGCCGCACCCGGGCCTGCGGCTGGTCGGCGCGGTGCTGCTCGTCACGGCCTTTGCCCGGCTGGCGCTGAACCCCGCGGTTCTCGGCTATCATGTCCGCGGCGACACGGCGTTGCTCAACTGGTATCTCTACGCCTACGGGCTCGCGACCGCGGCCCTGTTCGCCGGCGCCCGGCTGCTGACCCCGCCGCGCGAACGCGTGCTCGGGATCAACGCGCCGCCACTGTTCAACGCCCTCGGCGTCATCCTCGCCTTCCTGCTCCTCAACCTCGAGATCGCCGACTACTTCACGGCCGTCGGCGCGCGTTCGCTGGCGTTCCAGTTCTCGGGCAATTTTGCGCGCGACATGACCTACACCATCGCGTGGGCCCTGTTCGCCCTCGGCCTGCTTGTCGCCGGCATCTGGAAACAGCAGCGGCCCGCGCGCTACGCCGCCATCGGCCTCCTGAGCGTCGCCCTG
>JANXWT010000108.1 GCA_025351035.1 Opitutia bacterium
GTCCTCAATAATCAGAAAATCCCTGGCCGCAAATGCCTGTGGTGCTTTTCCTCCGTGCTTCCGCTCCTTCGCGTTTCCGTGATCGCTTTCTCTGCGCCGATTTCTTCCGGCGATTTATGCGTTGTGCCGGGCGTGCCGGCCTCGGCGGTTTTAGCTTTGCGGCGCGCCCCGGCGTCGGGTTGAATGGCCTGGCTCAACCGCTCCCGCCGGTTCCCCCGCATGATCACCCTGCTGCGCCTGCTCGCCAAACTCTGCTTCCGCTTCCGTGTCTTCGAGGCGGAGGCCCTGCATGGCCCGGGGCCGATGGTGCTCTGCCCCAACCACACCTCGTGGCTCGACTGGCTCTTCATCCTCGTGTGCCTCGAGGACGACTGGAAATTCGTCGCTTCCAGCACGACCGCCGAGTCCACGTGGATTCACCGGAAAATGATGATCAACTCCCGCACCTTCCCGGTGGACAACACCTCCTCCTACGCCGTGCGCTCGATGGCGGACTATCTGGCCGCCGGCGGCAAGCTCGTGATTTTCCCCGAAGGGCGCATCTCCTCCACCGGTTCGCTGATGCGCATCTACGACGGCACGGCGTTCCTCATCCACCGCACCGGAGCCAAAGTCATCACTTGCTACCTGCGCAATGCCGTCCGCGTCCGCTGGGTGCGGCACAAGGGCTGGACGCAGTGGTTCCCGCGCGTCTCCGTGCACTTCAGCCCCACGCTCACCGCGCCCGACTTCGCCCACGTCGCGCACAACGTCGCCCGCCACAAGCTCACGATGTGGCTGCGCGATCAGATCCTGCTCCAGCAATTCGAGGCCGAAATGCTCCTCGGCGCACCCACGCTGCCCGCCGCCATCGCCGAAACCGCCGCCGCCATCCCCGGTCGCATCGCGTGCGAAGACATTTCTTTCGACGAACTCACCTACCGCCGCGTGATGACCGGCGCCGACGTGCTCGGTGCGCACTGGCGCCGCACGCTCACGAACCAGCCCGGCGAGCGCATCGGCGTGATGCTCCCCACCGTCAACGGCGGCATCGCCACCGTGCTCAGCTTGTGGGCCGCCGGCCGCATCCCGGCGTTTCTCAACTACTCCAGCGGCGGACCGACCATGGTGGCCTGCGCGCAACTGGCCGGGCTCAAGCAGGTCATCACCTCGCGCGTTTTCCTCGAGAAGGCCCGGCTCAACCTCGCGCCACTCGAGGCCGCCGGCCTGCAGTTCATCTACCTCGAGGACGTGCGGGCGCAGATCAGCGGCTTCGCCCGGCTCCGGGCGCTGGTCGCCAATTGGTTCCGCCCCGGCCGGGCGCTGCGCGCCGCCCCGTGCCAGCCGGCGGACACCGCCGCCATCATCTTCACCAGCGGCTCGGAAGGCATCCCCAAGGGCGTGGAGATCACCCATCGCGGCGTGCTGTCGAACCTCCGCCAGATTTTCGCCGTCGCCGACATCCGCGACGATGACCGGATGTTCAACGCGCTGCCGTTTTTCCACAGCTTCGGGTTTATCGGCGGCATTGTGGCGCCGTTGGTGCGGGGCATCTACGTCTTCAACTACCCCTCGCCCCTGCACTACCGCACCGTGCCGACCGTCGTCTACGAGAAGAACTGCACCATTTTTCTCGCGACCAACACCTTTCTCAACGGCTACGCGCGCCGGGCCCACCCCTACGACTTCAACACCGTCCGCTGGCTCGTCGCCGGCGCCGAGAAAGTGCAGGCCGCCACCCACGACACTTGGACCCGCAAGTTCGGCGTGCGCATCAGCGAAGGCTACGGCGCCACCGAGTGCGGCCCGGTCCTCTGCATCAACAACAAGATGGAGCCCAACCTGGCCGCCGCCGGCCGTCTCCTGCCCGGCGTTGACTACCGCCTCGAACCGGTCGAAGGCGTCACCGAGGGCGGTCGCTTCGTCGTCCGCTCGCCCGCCGTCATGAAAGGCTACCTCAACGCCGACGCCAACGCCGCCTTCCAAGCGCTCAACGGCTGGTATGACACCGGCGACATCGCCCGCGTGGACGAGGACCGCTACGTCTACGTGCTCGGCCGCGTCAAACGCTTCGCCAAGGTCGGCGGCGAAATGGTCAGCCTCACCGCCGTCGAGGACGCCCTCGCGGGGGCCTTCCCGCTCTACGGCCTGCGCTGCCATGTGGCCGTCATCGCCCAGCCCGATGTGGAGAAAGGTGAAAAACTCATCGCCGTCACCAACGAGAACCGCCTCCACCTCGCCGATGTGCGCGCGGCCATCCGCGCGAAGGGCCTCACCAATCTCTGCGCCCCGCGCGAACTCCGGTTCGTGCAAGCCATCCCGAAACTCGGCTCGGGCAAGATCGACCACCGCGGCATCGAGCGGATCCTGCGCGAAGAGGATGAAGCCAAGGCCGCAGCCGCGGAGGCCTCGGCGTTGCCCGCCTCTCCTGTGCCGGAGACTTTGTCGACGCCGTGAGCGCCCTTCGTTCATACGCCCGTGGCGCAACCCGGCGAATCTGCTAACCTGCCCTCATGCCGCCCGCCGCTTTCGTCCCCGATCTCAACGCCTATTTCGCCCGCACCGGCTACACCGGACCGCGCACCCCGACCCTCGCCACGCTCAACGGGATCGTCGGCGCGCACGCCCAGACGATTCCCTTTGAGAACCTCGACGTGCTCCTCGGCCGCGGCATCAACCTCGACCCCGCCGCCGTCGAACAGAAGCTCGTCCACGACCGCCGCGGCGGTTACTGCTTCGAGCAAAACACACTCATGTTGCACGTGCTGACGGCGCTCGGCTACCGGGTCGCACCGATCAGTGCCCGCGTGCGCTGGCAGAAACCGCGCGACCAGATTCCGACGCGCACGCATGTGTTTCTCCGCGTCGAGCTCGACGGCGAATCCTGGCTCGCCGACGTGGGCGTCGGCTCAAATTCTCTCACCTCCGCCATCCGCCTGCTCACCGGCGCGGAGCAGTCCACGCCGCACGAGCCGCGCCGCCTCGTGCGCGAGGGCCCGCTCTGGATTCACCAGACGTGTCACCGCGGCGAGTGGCTCGACGTGTGCGAATTCACGCTGGAGGAAATGCCGCCCATCGATCGCGAGGTCGCCAACTGGTTCACGAGCGCGCACCCGCAGTCGCACTTCCGCAACCGCCTCATCGCCGCCCGCGCCGCCCCGGACGGACGGCGGTTCGCGGTGCTGAACAGCGAATTCATTGTCCGCCACGCCGACGGGCGCGCCGACAAACGGATCATCGCGTCCGCCGACGAGCTGCTCGCGATCCTCGCGGAAAAATTCGGCCTGCACTTCCCCGCCGGCACGCGCTTCGGCGGACCCGGCGCGTTGTGGCCGACCTGAACCGGCGGCGTGCGGCCGGAACGGCCTGACGCGGGTCCGGACCATTTCGTGCTCTCCCAAGGGCCGGTCGTCGTGCCCGCATCGACAAGCTCGGCGCATGCTCTTTCCCTCCGCGAGCCTTATGAAAAAAATCCTTGTTTGCGCCTGTCTGTTCACCCTCGCCGCGCGGCTGGTTGCCGCCGGGCAAACCTTCGACCAGTTCCTCGACTCGTTCTCTGCCGAGTGGGTGCGCGGCAGCCCGGAGAGCGCCACCGCCCTCCAATACTTCACCGGCGCAGAACAAGACGCACTCGACGGTCGCCTGAGTCCCCTGACCCCAGCTGACCGGGAAGCAAGGGTGTCCCTCGCCAAGCGCGGCCTCGCCGAGCTGAAAAAATTCGACCGCGCCACGCTCTCGGCGTCGCAGCGCGTGTCGGCCGCGATGTTCGAGTGGCAACTGGCCGACCTCGTGCAGGCGGACGAATTCAACGACTACAATTTTGTCTTCAATCAGGTGACCGGCTTGCAGGCGGGCCTCGTCGATCTCCTCAGCCAAACGCACCCCATCCGCAACCGCCGCGACATCGAGAACTATCTCGCGCGTCTCGGTCAGGCGGCGCGGCAGATGGACGAAGGCCTCGCCCAAGCCAAAGCGAGCGCGGCGCGCGGCATCATTCCGCCGAAATTCATCCTGACGGCGACCATCGAGCAGTTCGACCGGTTTCTCGGTGGCGACGCGCGGCAGAACGTGCTCGCCTCCTCCCTCGACGAGCGTGCGGCGAAGGTCGCGGACTTGTCCGCCGAGGAGCGCGCCAAGTTCGTCGCCGCGGCCGAGAAGACCGTGGCCGAGTCGGTCATCCCCGCGTTCCGGCGTGCGCAGGCGCTGCTGCAATCGCAGTTGCCGCAATCCACCGACGACGCCGGACTCTGGCGGTTGCCGGGCGGCGACAAGGCCTACGCCAGCGCCCTCCGCACCTATACCACAACCGATTTCACCGCCGAACAAATCCATGAGCTCGGGCTCGCGGAAGTCGCGCGCATCGAAGGCGAGATGGACGGCCTCTTCCGCGAACTCGGCTACACTGAGGGCTCGCTCCGGGAACGGCTGAATAAACTTTTCGAGGACTTGCAACCGAAGGAAGCGGATCCGCGCCCGCGCCTGCTGGCCGAATACACGGCGATTGTGCGCGACGCGGAAAAACGCGCCGCCTTGCTCTTCGACCTGCGTCCAAAGGCACCGGTGGAAGTTCGCCGCGAACCGGAGTTCACCGAGAAGAACGTGGCGCCGCACTACACGCTGCCCGCCCCCGACGGTTCGCGCCCGGGGATTTTCTGGGTGTCGCTCCCCGGCCCCAAGTTCGGGATCATCGGGATGCGCACGCTTTCTTATCACGAGGCCGTGCCCGGCCACTCCTTCCAGACCATGCTGCAGCAGGAGATGAAGGACCTTCCGCGCTTCCGCCGCGACGTCGTGTTCGGTTTCATTTCCGCGCATGGCGAAGGCTGGGCGCTCTACGCCGAGAAACTCGCCGCCGAAAGCGGCTGGTATGAAGGCGACAAGATCGGCCGTCTCGGCCAGCTCAACAGCGCCCTCTTCCGCGCCAAGCGCCTCGTCGTCGACACCGGCCTCCACGCCAAACACTGGACGCGGCAGCAGGCGATCGACTACGGCATGCCGGTCGCGGAGGTGGAACGCTACATCGTGTGGCCAGGCCAAGCGTGTTCCTATAAAGTCGGCGAACTCAAGATTCTCGCTCTCCGCGAAAAAACGAAACAGGCGCTCGGAGAAAAATTCTCGCTGAAGGAATTCCACAACGTCGTCCTGCGCACGGGCGGAGTGCCGCTCGCCGTGCTCGAGCAGGTGATCGACGACCACATCGCCGCCGGCCGACGCTAGGGTCCACCGCTGCCGTCGGCCACGAGGCAATGTCATCTATTATATGACATTGCCGCCTCATCTCATACGGAGATGGACATGGTGGACATTTTGGCTTTCCGGTGCAGTTTCTCAGCTTTCCCCAACCTCCACTCGCATGAAATCAATCCGTCTCTGCGGCCTGCTGGCCGCTTTTGTCACCCCGCTGTTCGCCTTCGCTCAAGCCCAAAGCTTCGACGAGTGGGCCGACGGTGTCGCCACCGAACAGATGCGCGCGAATCCGGTCTTTGCCACATTCCAGCAATACCTGCCCGCCGCCGAGTAGGACGCGCTCGACCGCCAGCTCACACCCAACACGAAGGAATACCGCGCCAGCCGCGTCGCCGCCGCCAAGGCCGCGCTCGCACAACTCGCCAAGTTCGACCGCAGTAAGCTCACACCACAGCAGCGCGTGTCCGCGGCCGTCGTCGCGTGGTCGCTGCAGGGCGCGGTGGATTCCGAACCGTTCGCGGATTTCAATTTTGTCTTCAACCAGTTCGGCGGTCTGCACGTGAATCTGGTGAACTTCCTCAGCCAGGCGCATCCGATCCGCAACAAGCGCGATGTCGAAAACTATCTCGCCCGCCTCGAACTCGTGGCCGGGTCGATGGATCAGGGCATCGCCAACGCGAAGGAGACGGCCGCCCGCGGTTTCCTCATGCCGAAGTTCATTACCACCGCCGCGCTCGGCCAGTTCGAACGCTTCCTCGGAGACGCGCCCGCGAAGAATGTCCTCGTCGCCTCACTTGACGACCGCGCCGCGAAGCTGAAGGACGTTTCTGCCGAGGACCGCGCCGCGTTTGTCACCGCCGCCGAAAAAATTGTCACCGACTCCGTGCTCCCTGCGTTCCGGCGCGCGCAGACGCTGTTGCAGGAGCAGTTGCCGCACACGACCGACGACGCCGGCCTGTGGCGCCTGCCTGGCGGCGACAAAGCCTACGCCAACGCGCTCCGCAGATTCACCACCACCGATTACACTCCGGCACAAATCCACGAGATCGGTCTGCGCGAAGTCGCGCGCATCGAGAAGGAAATGGACGTTCTGCTCCGCCAACTCGGCTACAAGGACGGTGGCATCCAAGCGCGCTTGGACAAACTTGAGGCTGATTCGCAACCGAAGGAAGAGGACCCGCGCCCGATGCTGCTCGCCCGCTACGATAGCCTGCTGCGCGACGCCGAGCAGCGCGCCAAACTGATCTTCGACCTCACGCCCAAGGCGCCCGTCGTCGTGAAGCGTGAGCCGCCGTTCACCGAGAAGACCGCCGCCGCGCACTACACCGGGCCGGCGAAGGACGGATCGCGCCCCGGCATTTTCTGGGCGCCGCTGCCCGGGTCGCCTTACCGCATCACCAGCATGCGCACACTCGTCTATCACGAAGGCGTGCCCGGCCACCACTTCCAGATCGCGCTCCAACGCGAGACCGACAGCCTGCCGCGCTACCGGCGCGACGGCATCTTTGGCGGCGGCTCCGCCTATGCCGAGGGTTGGGCGCTCTACGCCGAGCAGATCGCCGCCGAAAACAATTGGTATGAGGGCGACATCCAAGGTCACCTCGGCCAGCTCTCCGCCGAACTTTTCCGCGCCAAGCGCCTTGTGACCGACACCGGCCTGCACGCCATGAAGTGGACGCGCCAGCAGGCAATCGACTACGGCATCCCCGTCTCTGAGGTCGAGCGCTACGTCATGGTCCCCGGGCAGGCCTGCGCCTACAAGATCGGCATGCTGAAAATCCTCGATCTGCGCACCAAGGCCCAGTCGGCGCTCGGTGCGAAATTCTCGATCAAGCAATTCCACAACGTCGTGCTGCAAACGGGCAACGTGCCGCTCGACGTGCTCGCACAGGTGGTCGCCGACTGGATCGCCGTGAGCCAGTAGCGCCTCTCTGGCGCCGGCCCCGCGCAATGTCATCTATTATATGACATTGCCGCCAGAACGCCCCACCGGGCGATTGTCAGAGGATGGAGGCCAAGCCGGTGGGGGCGGCCACCGGGCGCTGACTCGCGACTCCCGGTCGCCGGGGTCGGCGAAGCGCGGCTACTCCCGCCGCACATTGAGGGTGAAGCCGCCATCGGCCCGGCGGGTCACCACGACGGCGAGCGCACCGTTCTCGATGCATTTCTGCACGACGGTGCCAATTTCGGATTTCGGAATGTTCTCGAGCGTCTCCATCCAGACCATGTTGTGCTTGGGTTAGGGGCGCGGACACTAGCCGCGCAGCCCGAGAACCCCGACAACCAAGACCGCCTTAATTCAGGTGGTTTGAGAAATCTCCGCCGATTCAGGCAGGCGCCTCGTGCCCCTCATCCGCAGCGATGGCGTGAAGCGAGGTGACGATGTCAGTGCGGTGGGCGTGGCCGGCCTCCGCCTTGTAGAGCTCCAGATACTTGGTGACAAAATCATTCCAGCCGAGCTTGCGCGAGTGCT
>JANXWT010000114.1 GCA_025351035.1 Opitutia bacterium
TGCGCACCCGCGCCGCCTTCAAGCTCGGCGCGCTGGTGTTGCTGGCGTGCTTTCTCGCTGGCATCAGCTTCGGCTATCGCTGGATCTTTGCTTTGCTCCTCGCGCCGTGGCTGTGGGCGCAGATCCATGCAGCGGCACTCCCGGCACCCCGGCGTCGCACCGCCATCGCCGCAGAGGTGCTGCTCGTCACCGTGCTGTGGATGGACGGGATTTTTTGTCTGGCCATAAATCTATTTTTCACGCCGCTGCCCACCGCTACGCTTGACCTTTGGCAACACTATTGGCGCCTCGTCACGCAGCCGCTCGTCTGGGCACTGATGGCGTTGCTTGCCGGCTGGTTGCTCGACGCGCTCCTCGACACTTTTCGCGAGGCCCGTGTCGTATCCCTAGCCAGAGCGTCAGCCCATCAGTGAGTCTTTTCGCGGCGGGCGCGTCTCTGCGTTCGCTGCCGGCAACTCCTTGAGAGCTGCCCTCAGGGCAGAGCAGCCAGATGGCGGATGAGATTTGCGATGTGATCGTCAAGCGGGATGCCCAAATGGTCGCAACCAAGCTGGATGACGCTGCGGTCGATTTTTGCGGCGAAGCTTGGTTCCTTGAATTTCTTCTTGATCGAGCTGGCTTTCATCTGGCCGTAGGGCACGGGGTTCATCTTCCGATATGCGTAGAAGATGCCGCTGATCTCGTCGCAGGCGAGGAGGGCGGCGGCGAGTTTCGTCTGCGGGAGCGTTTTGAAATCGTGGTAACCGTAGGCGTGGGCTTCGACCGCGTGAGTGAGCTCGTCGGGATAACTCCAGTCCTTGAACCATTGGAGCGCCGGACCCGGATGGGTGTCGGGATGCTGCTCGTAGTCGATGTCGTGGAGCAGGCCGGTGACATACCACAACAGTGGGTCTTCGTTTAGCTGGGCCGCGTAGCCTTCCATGGCGGTCGCAACCATGAGGGCGTGGTGGCGCTGGTAGCCGTCGCTGACGTGCTGATGGAGGACAGTGGCGGCGGCTTCTTTGGTGGGGAGATTCATTGGGAAAGTGAAGTTGAGAGTGGCACCATCGTTGGCTGCCGATTCGGCAAGCTCACGGTCCTGAGCCGGCCGAGGGACTGCCTGTCCGGTGTTTGCCCCGGCCGTCGCCAGACAAAAACCGCTGCTGAGCGGAAACACGGAGAGACCGTTCTCCGAGGGTCTTTCCTTTGCTGGTTTCGCGCCTTTGCATTCAATTCGGATTAGAAATGCGTCTGAGTTACTCCTTCACCTCGGCTTCGCCTTCGCCGGGTTTTTCTTCCTCTTCGCCTTCGTCGAGGAGACTCGGTTCGCCTTTGCGATGGGCCACCCACTCCATGAGCCCGGCGAAGAGCCCGGTGAACATCAGGTCGCCGAACAGTGTATTGCGGAAGAAAAAGATCGTCGGGGGAAACTCCGGGTGCCCGACTGTCAGCGCCTGCCACCAGCCGGCGAGGGATTTCCCGTAGAACGGGTCCGCCCACCACGACTGGGTGTTCGTCACGAGGTAGAACAGGAGGGCGCCGATCAGGCCGCCGTTGAGCAGGTTGAGCCACGACTTGCGCCGCGCGACGACTGCACCGATCAGCAGGGCCGCACCGAAGCACGCCGTGCGCACGATCAGTCCGCTCAGCGGCCACGAGTAGCCATATTCCCTGGCGTAGAATTGATTGATGTAGACGTCGGACACGCTGAGCGCCGCGAACGGGATCAGCCACATCCAGCGGTTGCGGAAATACACCGCGCCGCAAAACGCGAGGGCCATCATCGGCGTGAAATTCGACAGCGACAGGTCCATCGTCGGCAGCAGCCGGTAAAGCGTGGCGAGGATGATGAGGACGATGGCGAGGGGCATGGAGCGGCGGCGTTAGTTGGCAGTCAAACTACGGGCCAAGGGATAAGCACCAAGCTCCAACAGCCAAGCTTCAATGAAGCCGGGCTCTCCAGATTTTTTGGCCACGGATTTCACGGATGGGCACGGATAAATCGGAGACAACCAAAGGGCCAAGATATTTCCGTGCCGAATGGCCTGAATCCGTGAGATCAGTGCAATCCGTGGCAAGTTCCGGTCAGCTCTGCTCCGCTTCGCGCGCCATCAGCCACAGCAGATCCGACACCCGGTTCACGTATTGCAGGAGCACGGGGCGCAGGGTGCGGCCGTTCGTGTGGAGCGTCACCATGCGGCGTTCAGCGCGGCGGGCCAGAGTGCGGGCGACATCGAGCGCGGCGGCGTGTGGATTGGCGCCGGGCGTCGCCCAGCCGGCGAACTTCGGTTGGCGCGCCTCAATGGCGGTGACGCCGGCGTCGAGCACGGCGAGCGCGGCCTCGTCGACCTTGGCAAATTTGGATTCGGCGTAGCGCCCGGCGTCTGACTCGGCGCAGGCTATCTCGCCCATGAGGGCGACGAGGTCTTTTTGAATTCTCTCCAGCTCGGCGCGGCGGGCGGCGGCGGAGCAATAGGCCTTGGCGAGACCGATGGCGGCGTTCAGCTCGTCGAGCGCGCCGACGGTTTCGGCCTGCGGGTGGTCCTTGGGAATACGCTGGCCGTAGAGCAGGCCCGTGGTGCCGTCATCGCCCTTGCGCGTGGCGATGGAGTGCGGATTGCGCTGGGGGGCGTCGGACATGTCAGGATTTTTTAGCGGCTTCGCGGGTGCGTTTCTTGAGCACCTTGATGTCGGCGGCGACCGCTTCGAGCGAGTCTTTCTCCATGCGGTCGATGAAAAGGATGCCGTTGAGGTGATCCGTCTCGTGCTGGATGCAGCGCGCGAGCAGGCCGTTGCAGCGCAGCGTGTGCGGGTGGCCTTCGCCGTCCTGATAGGTGACGCTGATCTCGTCGGGTCGCACGACGTCGCCGCGGATTTTTGGGAACGACAGGCAGCCTTCCTCGTAGGCGTATTCATCGCCCGGCACCGGCGTGATGACGGGATTGACGACGGTCAGCGGCATGAAGAGCTCCAGCGGCGGGCGGGCGCCGTTGAGTTGCCAGTCAAAGTCTGTCTCCACGACCCGCAGGTCGACGACACAGAGCTGGATCGCCTGACCGACCTGCTGCGCGGCGAGGCCGATGCCCTCGGCGGCGTGCATGGTCTCGACCATTTCGGCCGAGAGCCTGCGCAGCGCCGCGTTGAAGGCGGTGACGGGCGCGCCTTTTTTGCGAAGGATGGGCTCGTTGAACTGAACAATCGGCAGCGGCATGGGTCGGATGTTGTTCAAGGTATTTCGCCCCGCAACCGCGCGGCAAATAGAATTTGTTCCCCTGCGCCCGTCCTGCTATGCGTCCAGCCATGAATCCTCCCGCTG
>JANXWT010000145.1 GCA_025351035.1 Opitutia bacterium
CGGTGATCATGAGCGCGTCGCCGTCGTCGAGCACAGGGCGGCAGTAATCCCATTCGCGCGCGAGGACGGCCCAGCCGGCCAACACGTCGAGTTCGGCGAGAGCGTCGGCGGTGCGGTTGAGTGCGGGCGCTTCGGCGAGGACGGCGCTGACTAGGTAGGTGAAAAGCTCGAGCTCGCGGGCGAGCGACTTTTCCTCGGCGGAGAAGATTTCCTTTTCTTTCAGCTTCAGTTCCTCGGTCACGTAGCGTTCGCCGCCGACCGTCGTCTGCTTGCGGATGTAGTCGGCGGGGACGTTGGCGAGATTGGCCTTGGTGATCTCGATGTAGTAGCCGAAGACAGAGGTGAAGCGCACCTTGAGGCTGCGAATGCCGGTGCGCTCCTGCTCCTTGCGCTCCAGTTCGCTGAGCCAGCTCTTGTTGTCGGTCGTGAGACTGCGCAGGCGGTCGAGCTCGGCGTCATAGCCGGCGAGGATGTAGTTGCCGTCCTGCAGATCGTTCGGGAGTTCGTCGGCGAGACTCTGCGCGAGCAGCTCGCGCAGTGCTGGCAGGTCTGTCAACCGCAGGCGAATTCGGGCAACTTCGCCGTTGTGGCTGCCGACGAGATGAGTGTCGAGCAGTTCGAGGCACGCGATGATCGCGGGAATTTGCGCGAGAGTGTCTTTGACGCCGCCGAGTTCGCGCGGATTGCGCAGCCTGTTTTGGAGCCGACCGAGAATGCGCGGGATGTCGCGGACCTTGTTGAGCAGTTCGCGCAACTCGGCGAGGTCGCCCGGTTGGCTGATGAATTCGCCGATGACGATCTGGCGCCGGATGATCTCGGGCAGCGTGAGCGTCGGCGCGGCGAGCCAGCGTTCGAGCAGTCGCGAACCGGCGGCGGTCGTGCTCCGGTCGATGGCGCCGAGCAGCGACGCCTCGCGTGTGTCTCGCATGGACGCGAAGATTTCCAGATTCCGCAGCGTGGCCGGGTCGAGGAGGAGTGTGTGAGCGCTGCGGTATTCCTGCAGCGAGCGAAGGTTCTCCGGTTTCGCGCAAAGATTTTCCGTCGCGTAGTAGACGAGCGCGCCGGCTGCGCCGAGAGCCGGATGCGTGTGCGCGAGACCGAAGCCTTGGAGGTTCAGCACGCCGAGGGTGTCCATCACGGTCTTCGCGCCGCCGGAGACATCGAAGTGGTAGCCGGGCAACTCCGAGCAGAGGCGCGCCGCGCAGAATTGCTGGAGCGCGTGCAAGGCGTGCTCTTCGTGCGGTGCTGATTTCCATTTCTCGAGATCGCCCTCGATCAGCACGAGTTCGGCCGGATCGAGCGCGGTCAGGACGGGCAAAAGATTTTCGGGACGCGCATCGGTCGCGAGGCGGAATTCGCCGGTCGAGAGATCGATCCACGCGGCGTGCAAGCCGGCTTTGTCGCAACAGAGGGCGCACAGGTAGTGATTCTTCGCGGCGTCGAGCTGGTTGGCGGAGAGCGTCGTGCCGGGGGAGAGGATGCGTGTGAGCTGGCGGCGGACGAGTTTGCCGGCCTTGGCGGGTTCTGTTTGGTCGCAAATGGCGACTTTCTTGCCGGCAGCGAGGAGCTTCGAGACGTAGTTGTCGGCGGCGTGGTGCGGGATGCCGCACATGGGCGTGTTCTGCCGCTTGGTCAGCGTGATGCCGAGCAGGCGCGAACCGATCTCGGCGTCCTCGAAAAACATCTCGTAGAAGTCGCCAAGGCGGAAGAGCAGGAGCGTGTTCGCCGGGAGGCCGCGTTTGACCTCGAAATACTGCTGCATCATCGGCGTGAGCTTTTCTGCCATGGGAGCGGAGAGGCTCACGCAAAGACGGCAAGGCGCAAAGAAAAAAGTTTGGCTTGGCCTCCGCGCCACTCCCGGGGAGACAAGAGCATGCTCCTCCACCACGTCGATCTCGGCGGCGCCGGAAAACCGGCGATGCTTGTCCTGCACGGGCTGCTCGGTTCCTCGCGCAACTGGCAGACGACCGGGAGCGATCTCGCAGAGCACTACCACGTGATCGCGCTCGACGCGCGCAACCACGGCCGCTCGCCGCACACCGCCGAGATGAGCGTCGAGCTGATGGCGGACGACGTCCTTGAATGGATGGATGCCAACGGCGTCGCCAAAGCCACGCTCGTCGGCCACAGCATGGGTGGACGCACCGCGATGTTCGTCGCGTGCCGGCACCCGGAGCGGGTGGAGCGGTTGATCATCGTGGACGTCGCGCCACGCGACTACGACTGGCTCGGTCACCGCGCGGAGTTCGCGGCGATGCACGAACTCGACCTCGGCAGCCTGCAATCGCGGGCGGAGGCCGAGATGCGTTTCGAGGCGCGTGTGCCCGACCTCGGGATGCGGAAATTTCTCACGACAAACCTCGCGCGCGGCGAAGACGGACGCTGGCACTGGGCGATCAATTTGCCCGGCCTCACGGCCGCGCTGCCGTCTTTTGAGAAAACTCCACTGACACCGGAGGACCGCTACACGGGACCGACGCTGTTTATCGTCGGCGGGCGCTCACGCTACGTGGAGCCCCGCGACCACGCAGCGATCCGCCAGTATTTTCCCGCCGCAAAAATCGAAGTGATCGCCGACTCCGGCCACAATCCCCACATGGACCGCCGCGAGGAGTTCGTGCGGCTAGTGCTCAGCGCTTAGCCCACAGCCGGAGCGACGAGAGGAGGAAGTCTTCGAGGGCGGCGGCTTCGTTGAGATTCAGACGGAGGAGATCGGCGCTGTGTTCGAGGCGTTCGATGGCGGCGACGAGGGAGCGGTCGACGGTGCGGTTGTGCTCGGCGTCGTGGCCCTTGGTGGCCTTGAGCGCGAAGGCGCGCGTGGCGTGCTCGAGGGAGATGAAAAGCTTCTGGCGGATGCCGACCGCGATGCCGGTCTCGATGGCGACTTGCTCGTCGTCGGCGAGGTCGGGCGGGAGTTTTTCATTCTGCGCTTTCCAGACTTCGTCAGTGGCGGCGGAGAGGATGCCGTTGAAGCGCGTGACGAGGCCGTAAAGCGCCATGATCTGGTCGGTGACGGCGGCTTTTTCACTAACGCCTTCGGAGAGTTTGCCGAGCCAAGTCTGGTAATCGGCGAGCCAGCCAGCGAGGTCGGGGTGGGCGAGCGGCACGGCAGTCGCGGGGAAACGGAAGTGCAGGCAGCGGCTGCGAATCGTGGGCAGGAGCGCGTAGGGGCGCGTCGTGAGCAGGAGGATCGTCGTGCTGCGGCTCGGCTCCTCGAGGGTTTTCAGGAAAATGTTGGCCGCGGCGGCATTCATCCGGTCGGCCTCGTAGACCACCGCCACCTTGCTCCGCGAAATCTGCGGCGACACCTGCACTTGCCCGATGAGATCGCGCGTCGCATCGGCGGTGATGAAGCGCGCCTTGCCGGCGGGACGGAGGGTGAAGAAATCCGGGTGACCCGCGGGCGGAAAGTATTGGGCCTTGTGCCGCGGGTCGTTGAGCAGGCGGTCGGCGATACCAAGTGCGACGAGATTCAGCGTGTCGAGATCGTCGCCGTGGAGGAGCAGGCTGTGCGCGAGGCGCTGGCTCTCGATCGCGCGGTCGATCACAGTGGTGGCGGGCGTGCCGGCGAGGGCAGGGGGCCATGGAGTGGGGGCGGTGGACATGGGGGACGTCAGACAACAGGAAACAGGCGGATAAGCGGGTCGGATCGCGCTACCCGAGGCGGTCGGAGACGGCGGTCCAGATTTTTTTCTCGATCGCGTCGGCGGTCTTCGTGCCGTCGATGACGACGACGCGCTCGGGCCACTGTTGGGCGAGGAGGAGGTAGCCTTCGCGGACCTTGTCGTAGAATTCTATATTCTCGCGCTCCATGCGGTCGGGCAGGTCGGAGGCGCGCTGGCGGACGCGGGCGAGACCAACCTCGGTCGGCACGTCGATGACGATGGTGAGATGCGGCATGACGTTGCCCACGGCGAAGCGGTTGATCTGGTTCACCGGATCGGGGGCGAGGTTGCGGGCGATGCCTTGGTAGACGGTGGAGGAATCGAGGAAACGGTCGGACAGCACGATGGCGCCGCGGGTGAGGGCCGGGGCGATGACCTCGCGGACCACCTGCGCGCGGGCGGCGGCGAAGAGGAGCAGTTCGGTCTCGGCGCACATCTCGTCGCCCTTGGAATTATGGACAATGATGTTGCGGATCTGCTCGCCGATCTCGGTGCCGCCCGGCTCGCGGGTGGCAATCACTTCGCGGCCGATTTGCTGGAGATGCTCGGCAAGGCGGGCGATCTGGGTGGACTTGCCACTGCCCTCGGAGCCCTCGAAAGAGATGAGTTTGCCGGTGATCTTGGACTTGAGTGGCATGATGGGGATGATGACTGTCCGAACGAAGATGTCGCGGCAAATCTCGGCAACCAGATTCATGCCCGGGGCCCGGAAATTCCATTGATTGCGCGAAACAAACGCGGCAACACTCCCCGCACATGCCTGTCCTCATTCCGCCGCTGTTCTTCGCCTCCACCATCAACGTCTGGCACGTTTTTCTCACGACCGACCCGGTCGGCCAGTTCATCATCGCGCTCCTCGCGGTGTTCAGCATTTTCGCGTGGGCCGTGATGCTCGGAAAGCATTCCGAGCTGAAAAAGATGCGGCAGCTCAACCTGCTTTTCGAGCGCAAGCTCGGCGAAGAGCGCCACATTCTTGATCTGCCGGAAAATCTGCGCAACCGGCGCGACATTCCCTACGCGGATTTGCTGGCCGATGCGCTTGAGGCCTACTGGCGCGCGGCGGCGATCGGCAAGGAGAAGGGCGACGACCAGATGCGCTCACGTTTGGAGCACGCTGAGAACGCCATCCAGCGTGCGCTCGCGCGGCAGTCGCTGCGTTACGAGTCGAGCATGATCATCCTCGCCTCGCTCGTGTCCGGCGCACCGTTCATGGGTTTGTTCGGCACAGTGTGGGGCATCATGGAGGCGTTCAGCGCGGTGTCGGTCATGCAGAGCGCGAGCATCCAGACGCTCGCACCCGGCGTCTCGGCTGCTTTGCTGACGACCATCTCCGGCCTGATCGTCGCGATCCCGTCCGTCTTTGGCTACAACATCCTGCTCGGCCACGTGAAGACGATGATCACCGAGTTGGAGAACTATGCGAGCAACCTCGCGGACCGTATCGAACTGGAGGCCCGGTAAGGAACCGCCATGGCAAGAATTTTCCGCAGACCCCGCCACCTTCATCCTGTGGCCGAACTCAATATCACCAACATGGTGGACCTAGGCTTCACGCTGCTGATCATCTTTATGATCAGCACGCCACTGATCCAGAAGGAGCAGACCATCCCGGTGAACCTGCCCGGCGAATCAAAGAAAGAGCAGGCGCAGCCGCCGGCGGACACGGATTTTCAGGCCGTGGCCATCGACCGCGCCGGAAATTTCTATTTCGGTTCCAAGCGCGTCTCTTTCTCCGAGCTTTCGAGCAACCTTGGCGCGATGGCGGCCAGAGCCAAACCGCCGGTCATCCGGACGCGGTCGCCGGGGAGCCCGATGACGCGCTTGATGAA
>JANXWT010000242.1 GCA_025351035.1 Opitutia bacterium
AACAGCGTGAGGGAAGCGGCAAGGATGAAATTGACCAGATCGTGCGACCAGGTGACAGAAGCGGCGAGCAGCCCCGCGAAGGCGAACAGGGCGAAGGCGCCGAGCAACGCGGCAAGCTGGAGTGCCAGCACGCGCGTGCCACCGCGCAACCAGCGGGCCGGACCCTGCCGCCGACTCTCCCGAATCAGGAGGGTGAAAATAAACGGAGCAAAAAAGCCGTGCGAGAGGTCGGGGTTGCCCTGCCAAGAGGGCCAGAATTTGACGCAGGCCGCTCCGAGCAATCCGGCCAGCCCGACCACGCTGCCGCGAACCGAAACGGGCAGTTGCCACAGACGGCGTGCGGCGAAAACCCAAGGACGTTCTCCAATGCGGCCGTTCACAGACGCGACGCTAGGCGAGGGCCCGATGAAGTCGCAAGGCGCAAACCGAAAGCCGCGCGCCGGTTGGCATTCGGCAGTCTTGGGCTCAGAAATTTTTGACGCGCAGACAAAAACAAGCATGGTGGGCGCTCATTCTTCATGAAAACCCTCCGCACTAAAATGCTTGTGGCCGGGGCCGTTGGGCTCACGGCTCTCCTTCTCTTCGCTCAGGCCGCGACTGCCCGGGTCGGTCAAACCGCACCCGACTTCACCCTCACCGGCCTCGACGGGCAGAAACACTCGCTGGCCGACTTCAAGGGCAAGACCGTCGTGCTCGAATGGGTGAACCCGGACTGCCCGTTCGTGCAGAAACATTACCTCACCCACAATATGCAGAACCTGCAACGCGCGGCGACCGCCGACGGAGTGATCTGGCTGCAGATCAATTCCGCCGCGCCCGGCAACGAAGGCGATTATTCTCAGACGGCGGCGACGAAATGGCTGCAGGAAAAGGGCGCGGCGGCGACGGCGTATTTGCGCGACCAAGACGGCACGGTCGGGCATCTCTACGATGCGCGCACGACGCCGCATATGTTTATCATTAATCCGCAGGGCATCCTCGTTTACGCCGGTGGGATCGACGACATCCGTTCGGCCAAGAAGAGCGATGTCGCCAAGGCTCGCAACTACGTGTCCGCCGCGCTTGCCGACCTGAAGACGGGTCATCCGGTCGCCATCGCGACGTCGCAGACCTACGGTTGCTCGGTGAAATACTGAACTGCCGACCAGCAAACATGGCGGTTGGTCGCTGCGCGCTGGTCAGCGCCGGCAATCCTGTCAGTGTCGCGGCATGCTTCCGCGTCGAACCATCCTCGCTCTTTTCTCCGTTCTGCTGGCTGGCTGCACCTCGCCCGCGCCGCGGACGACAATGAGGCTACCTGCGGAAGCCAAGCCCGCGGGCACGCAGGTCGTGCTGCTCGGCACCGGCATGCCGCGACCCGATCCCGCCGCGTCGGGACCGGCGACTGCGGTGACGGTCGGCGACAAAGTTTTCCTTTTCGACGCCGGCCCGGGCGTGATGCGGCGCATGAACGCGGCCGGCTTGCCGATCAACGGCGTGACGGCGCTCTTCGTCACGCACCTGCACAGCGACCACACGCTGGGTTATCCGGATTTGATTTTTACCTCGTGGGTGATGGGCCGGAAGTCGCCACTCCAAGCCTACGGGCCGCCCGGCCTGCAGCAGATGACCGACCACTTGCTGGCCGCCTACAGCGAGGACATTGCGATTCGGGTGAACGGTTACGAGCGCGGCGTGCCGGATGGATTCAAGGTGGCGGTGCATGAAGTCGCTCCGGGCGTCGTCTACGAGCAGGACGGCGTGCGCGTGACGGCGTTCCGCGTGCCGCACGGCACTTGGAAGGAGTCCTTTGGTTACCGTCTCGAAACACCCGACCGGGTCATTGTGATTTCCGGTGATACGTCCTACAGCGAAGAGCTCATCAAACAGGCGAAAGGTTGCGACGTGCTCATCCACGAGATTTATCCGGAGCAGCGCGTGTTGCCGGAGAAGCGGCCCGGCGGGGAATTCTGGCCGATCTACCTGAAGATCTTTCACACCTCGGACCTCGAAGTGGGCAAAGTGGCCGCGCAAGTGCAGCCGAAGCTGCTGATTCTGCACCACGTCGTCTCCCGCCAAGGCGTGACTGACGACGAGATGATCGCAAACATCCGACGTGGCGGCTACGCGGGACCGGTCGTATTCGGTCACGACCTCGAACGGCACTAAACCTTCTTCGATAAAAATTCGTCGTGCAACTCGCCGG
>JANXWT010000247.1 GCA_025351035.1 Opitutia bacterium
CTCGTGCGCGAGATGCTCGAGGCCGGGGCCCACGGCTTTGTCGAAAAAACCGCCGGTCTCGGCGAGTTCAAGAAGGGGCTCGAAACTGTTACGAACGGCGGCACCTATTTCGGCCCCGGCGTCGCCAGTCTGCTTCGCAATGTCGTCGCGAACAACAGTCCAACTTCCGGCAGCGGCTTACTCACTGAACGCGAACGCGAGATCCTCAAGCTCGTCGCCGAGAGTCACAGCACGAAGGCAATCGCCCTGAAACTCACCATCAGCGTCAAGACGGTCGATAACCACCGCACGAATCTCATGCGAAAGCTCAATCTCCACGACGTGGCCAGCCTCACGCGCTATGCGCTGGAGATCGGCCTGATCGACCATCGCACGCAAACGTAGTGCCGGCCACCTCACAATGGGTTTTCGTTCTTGCGCGACCTTATCGTTTGACCAATAACACGCCGACTCCCTGCTTTCTCCTGACCACATGAAGAACTTCTCCAAACTCCTCGGCCTGACGCTCGCTTTGTCAGTCCTCCTCTTTTCGGCGTGCGCCAAGAAACCGGTTCGCTCCGAACCGGCTGCGACGGTTATGGGACCGACCCCGTCAAATAATTCGATCAACCCAGAGGCCGTCGCCGTTGGCCCCGACGTCGCTCCCGGCACCATTCTCGAAGTCCGTGATCCGAATATTATTGAGGATGAGAACACGATCCGCGGACTGCTGCCAGCGGTGAATTTCGCGTTCGACCGTTCTGCCGTCGACGCCAAGGAGCGCCCGAAGATAGAGGCCGCTGTCAAATATTTGAAGGACAATCCCGACAAACGCATACTCCTTGAAGGTCACTGCGACTGGCGCGGCACCGCCGAATACAACCTCGGGCTCGGTGATCACCGTGCGAACGCCGTCCGGCGCTATCTCGAATCCCTCGGCATCGATGCGAAGCGCCTCGAGACTCTTTCCAAAGGTTCCACCGAAGCGAAGCAAGGTGGTGTCGCTGCTGATTGGGACAAAGACCGCCGCACCGACTTCGTCATCCTGAAGAAGTAACCCCTTCTCTATTCAAAGGAAAGGCTCCGGCGAAATCCGGGGCTTTTTGTTTTTCAAAAGTTTCGTGGGTGCTCGCGCTGCCGTCACATGCCCGCAAGCGTCGCCAACACTCTCTCCGACGTTTCAATGCCGCGTTTCATCACGCCAAGGTGGAAGCTCTCGTTCGGCGCGTGCAGATTGTCCTCCGGGAGAAACAACCCCATCATCACGGCGTCGAGCCCGAGCACTTCCTTCAGGTCCGCGAGCAGACCAACGCTGCCACCTTCACGGAGATATATCGGTGGTTTTCCGAAAACTTCGGTCGCCGCCTTGTCCACAGCGCGGAAGCACGCGGCCAGAGCCGGCGACTGGTCCTTCGGCGTGTTCGAACGGTCGGGCGGAATCACGACATACGGCGTCGCCGAGTGCTGCACGGTCACGTTCATCGTCACACCTTTCGGGCAGCGCGCCTTGATGGCGCTGATCACGCAGTCCTTCACGTTCTCCGGCGTCTGGTTCGGCACGAGTCGACAAGTGATTTTGCAACTGGCCTTGCTCGGGATGACGGTCTTGGTGCCCGCGCCCTGGTAGCCGCCGCTGAAGCCGTTGAACTCAAGCGTCGGCATGAACCGGATTGCCTCGAACGGATTGTAGCCGGGCGGCGTGTGAAATTCCTTGATGCCGAGAAATTCCGCGTAGGCCTTTTCGTCGAGGCCGGCACGCTTCAACTCACCGCGCTCCCACGCCTCGGGCTCCACGACTTTGTCGTAGAATTCCGGAATGTTCACGCGGCCGTCGGGGGTGTGCAGCGACGCCGCGAATTCCGCGAGCGCCTGCAACGGGTTCATCAGCACGCCGCCGTGCATGCCCGAGTGCAAGTCCGACTGCGGGCCGGTGAACTCGACTTCGAGCGCCAACATGCCGCGCAGACCGACGGTGATGATCATCTGGTCGGGCGTCAGCACGCCGTTGTCCGACATGTAGATGAAATCGCCGTCGAGCTTGTCCTTGTGCTGCGTCAGGAACGTCTTGAAATTCTTGCTGCCGATCTCCTCCTCGCCCTCGATGACGAAGGTGATGTTCAGAGGCAGCTTCGGGTTTTTCGCCAGCAGACGGGCGACAGCACTGATGTGCACCATGAGCGGCCCCTTGTTGTCGGCCGTGCCGCGACCGTAGATGCGCTCACCGATGATGGTCGGTTCGAAAGGCTTCGTGTTCCATTTGTCGAGCGGGTCTGGCGGCTGCACATCGTAGTGCCCGTAGATGATCACCCGTGGAAACTTCGGATCGCCCGCGCGCTTGGCCACAATGACCGGATGTAGTGCCGTTGGCACGACCTCGACCTTGAAGCCGATCTCCGTCAGCAGACCAGTGACAAATTTCTGCGCTCCCACCATGCCGTCCCTGAAGGCCGGATCGGCGGACACGCTGGGTTGGCGGATGTATTCCTTGAGCTTCTCAACGGGATCAAACATGCCGCCATTGTGCAGCATTTTGCGTGTTGCGCTAGCCCGAAACACACCGGCTCGCCTCTTATCGGTAGCGCTGCTTCGCCGTCTCGTAGAGCGGCAGCACCTCGGGCATCCATCCTTGCAGTTGGCCGATGCGTGTCTCATTCGCCGGATGCGTCGAGAGGAACTCCGGCAACTTTCCGCCTTTGCTCTCCTTTTCCATCTTCTGCCAAAACGTGATCGCCGCCATCGGATTGTAGCCGGCCTTGGCTGCGTAGCGGATTCCGATCAGATCCGCCTCGCTCTCATCCACCCGCGAAAACGCCAGCATCCCCACGCCCGCGACTGCCCCGTAGCCGATCATCGCGAGATCGTGGTTCTTCCGACCCTGCGTGCCGGCGTCCAACGCTAGGCCGATGCCCGCAGCGATCAGGCCCTGCGTCATCCGCTCGGCTCCATGCCGCGCCGTGACGTGACCGATCTCGTGCCCCATCACTATCGCCAGTTCATCGTCGGTCGTCGCCAGAGTCAGCAGACCCGTATAGACGCCCACTTTCCCGCCCGGCAGCGCAAAGGCGTTGATCGTCTTGGGCGCATCGAAAACCACGAACTCCCACTTGGCGCTTGGCAACTGGTCGCCCACTGCCACCGCGATGCGCTCGCCCACCCGCCGCACCCGCGCGTTCATTTCCGGGTCGTGCGACACCTTCTCCTTCGTGCGCAACTCCGCGAACGCTGACGCGCCCATCTCGCTCTCCTGCGCCGGTGAAATCAAAATCACCGACTGCCGCCCCGTCTCCGGATTCGTGTAGCAACCTGTCAGACCGAGCAGCATCGCGACCAGCATCCCGAGCATGAAAGTCCCTTTCATGGGAGTAACCATATCCTATGATGTCCTCGCGCCAAGGCAAAGTTAACCACCCGCCGTCCTAATGTTTGAAGTGCCGGATGCCAGTGAAGACCATCGCCATCCCGCGTTCGTCGGCGGCCTTGATGATTTCCTCGTCGCGGATTGCGCCCCCCGGCTGGATCGCCGCCGTCGCACCCGCTTCACCCGCCGCGATCAATCCGTCGGCAAAAGGAAACAGCGCTTCGCTCGCCATGATCGAGCCGCGCAGATCGAGCTTCGCTTCGCCGGCCTTCCACACGGCGATGCGCGAACTGTCCACGCGCGCCATCTGGCCCGCACCGACACCGAGCGTCTGCTCGCCGCGCCCGTAGACGATGGCGTTCGACTTGACGTGCTTGCAGACCTTCCAAGCAAAGAGCAGCGCGGCCCACTCCTCGGGCGTCGGCTGGCGCTTCGTCACGCACTTGAATTCACTGACATTGCCGAGCGTGCGGTTGCGATCCTGCACGAGCACGCCACCGACGACGGAGCGGACCTCCTGCAGCGCGTCGGCGCCGAGACCCTCCTTCGCGATCATCAGGCGGAGACTTTTTTTCTTTGCAAAAATCGCCCGAGCCTCGTCGCTGAAACGCGGCGCGATGATCACCTCGGTGAAGATGTCCTTGATCTGCTCGGCCACGTCCTGCCCGAGCGTCTGGTTCACGACGATGATGCCGCCGAACGGCGCTTGCCGGTCCGTCGCGTAGGCTTTCTCCCACGCGCCGAGCAAGGTGTCTGCGCTGCCCACACCGCACGGATTCGTGTGCTTGAGGATCGCCACCGTCGGCCGCTCAAACTCGCCGATGAGATACGTCGCCGACGTGATATCGAGAATATTGTTATACGAAAGCTCCTTGCCCTGCAGTTGCTGGAAGTGCTCGTGGAACGTGCCGTAGAGCGCCGCCTTCTGGTGCGGATTCTCGCCGTAGCGCAGGCTTTGCGCTTTCTTGAGCGAGAGGTTGTAGGTCGCCGGAAACCCGCTCAGCGCCTCCATGTCCGGCTCGGCCATCTGGCCCTCTAGGTAGCGCGCGATCGCCGTGTCGTAGCTGCCCGTGCGCTGGAAAACTTTCAGCGCGAGCTTGCGCCGCAACGCGCTGAGTGCCGACGCGTCGTTCAGCGCCGCGAGCACCGCACCATAGTCGCTCGGGTCGCACACGACCGTCACGCTTTCGTGATTCTTCGCCGCGCTGCGCAGCATCGACGGTCCACCGATGTCGATGTTCTCGATGGCTTCCTCGAACTCCACGTGTGGCTTCGCGACCGTCTGCTCGAACGGATAAAGATTCACCACCACGAGGTCGATCAGGTCGATGCCGTGCTGTTTCGCTGCGGCGAGGTGGTCGGACTTGTCGCGCCGCGCCAGCAGACCGCCGTGGATTTTCGGGTGCAGCGTCTTCACGCGGCCTTCCATCATCTCCGGGAAACCCGTGTGCGAGCTAACCTCGGTCACCGGCAGCTTCGCCTCGGCAAGTAGCTTGGCGGTGCCGCCCGTTGAGATCAGCTTGTAGCCGTGTTGCTGCACGAGCGCCGTGGCGAAATCCACAAGGCCGCGTTTGTCACTGACGGAAAGGAGCGCGAGCTTTGCCATGCCGATTTGTGCTGGCCCGCGCGCGGGGCTGGCAAGCGCAAAGCCGTTCGCAGAGAGGGAAAATCATGGGGACGCAGCGCCCTCGCCGCGTTTCGCCAAGTAGCAGCAGGCGTCCCTGCCTGCCAATCTAAAGCGAACAAGCTCCACTACCCGGCTACACACCTCGCTCCACTCACGCGCTCGCGATGCCCGTGATGTCGCCCGCTTCGTTGACGTCGATTTTCTCCGCCGACGGCACCTTGGGCAGCGCCGGCATGCGCATCATTTCGCCCGTCAGCGCCACGATGAAGCCCGCGCCGTTGGCGATTTCGAAATCGCGCACCGTGATGCGGAATCCCTTCGGACGGCCGAAAAGCTTCGGATCGTCCGTGAGCGAGTTCTGCGTCTTAGCGATGCACAGTGGCAGCTTGCCGAAACCAGCTTGCTCGAACAGTGCGAGCTTCGCTTCGGCTTCGGGCGTGAGGTCCACACCGGCGGCACCGTAGAATCGGGTCGCAACCGCGAGCATCTTGTCGCGCACCGGCATGTTGTCCGGGTAAGTGAGCGTGAGCGGCGGTGCCACTGGCGGCATCGTGGCCAGCACGGTCTTCGCGAGTTCGATGGCACCGTCGCCGCCCTTGGCGAATACTTCCGCCGTCGCACAGGCCGCGCCGATGGACTGACAGAATTTGTGCACGAGCCCAAGTTCCTCCTCGGTGTCGGTCGGGAAGCGGTTGATCGCCACCGTCACCGGCCGGCCGAAACTCTTCGCTGCGAGCAAATGCGCCGCGAGATTTTCGAGACCCTGCTCCACCGCAG
>JANXWT010000253.1 GCA_025351035.1 Opitutia bacterium
CTCCGTTTGGAGGTAGAGCGGAAACGCATACCACTCGAGCCGGTCCTTGCCGAAACGGTTCTTGATCGTGCCGGCGATGGGGAGCAGCGCGTGATAGGAGGTCGCGGGATCGCCGGTCTCGCGGGAAAAATAAAACGGCCAGACATCGAAGCTGCGCGTGGCTGCGCCGTTGGCATCAGTGTGGCGGCGCTGGTTTACGAGCTGGAAGAAACTGAAGCTGGAATAACCGGCTTCCTTTTGCGAGGTGAAGAGCGGATAGAGGAGATACCCAGTCTGGTTCCCCTCGCCGCGGGTTTGCAGCCAAAGTGGACGCAGTCCCGAGATTTCGCGGTCGCCGGGGCTTGTCTTGCTGAAAAACAGCGGACCGACCGCTTGCCAGGCGTCGAGGTTTCCGGGTTTGCTTTGCTGTCCTACCCAGAAAGGCCAGCTGTTCAGCTCGGTGGAATGCAGCGGCACAGTCAGGGTGACCAGAAGGACCAGCCAGACGAGGAGCCGGACGTGTGTTTGCTTGGTGAGTGTTGTGTCGGGCATTGCCTTTGCGCGCGATGCGGGCCAGTTAAGTCGCTGACCTAATGTCAGCGGTGAACTATAGCCGCCGCAGGCTGTGCGCAAACGATATGTTAATACAACCGCTGACCGCCGGAAGTGTTCCGCAGAATGTAGCCGCGCTACCGTGCCGCGGCCGCGCCGCCGGGCGCGCGCTGGGCTGTCCGTCATGCGCATAAGCGGAGGACAAGCTCGCAGCATCCCGCTGGTTTTGCCTCCGGGCGACAGCGTGCGGCCGGCCACCGATGCGATGCGGCAAGCGGTATTTTCGAGTATCGCGACAAGGATCGCGCGCGCGCGCTTCGCGGACCTCTTTGCCGGCAGCGGGGCCTACGGGTTGGAAGCGCTCAGTCGCGGTGCGGCGGGCGGAATTTTTGTTGAGAAAAATTTCCAGGCGGCGGCGTGTATCCGGCGTAATCTCGCGGCGGTCTGCAAGAGCCTCGGGCGCGACAGCAGCGGCCTTGACGTGATCAATGCCGACGCCACGGGCCCGGCGGCATGCAGCGGGCCGGCACCCGACCTCGTGTTCATCGATCCGCCTTACAGCCTGGTCGCCGGCCTCGCGCCCAAAATTTTCGAACGCCTGACGGTGTGGCTGGAGGCGCGGCCCGATCCGGTGATTGTTTTTGAAATGCCCGGCGAGCTGACTCTTTCGCCGGTTGGATGGACTTGCGTGAAACGGCTCGGCAGAGGCGGGCGCCAGCCGACGGTGTGTTTTTTCAGAGCGAACCGCGCGCTGCCTTCACCAGTGTGAGTGCGACCACGACGGCGGTTTCGGTGCGCAGCACGCGCGGGCCGAGATGCGCGAGCGTGAAGCCGTGCGTGCGCAACAACCCACGATCTGCCGCAGTCCAGCCGCGCTCCGGACCGATGGCCAGCACGATGGGTTTGTCACGTAAGACAAGACAAGAGCTGAGTGGCACGGCGGCTTCGTAGTTGTCGAGGGCGATTCGCGAGGTGTCGACGAACAACCCGGCGAGAGTCTCGGCGAGCGTTTGGCCGTGCGTGACAGCCGGCACGCGCGTGTCGAACGCCTGTTCCGCTCCGGCGATGAGGTGGCGCTGCCATTCGCCGCGACTCCACAGCGTGCTTTGCGCATAGCTGCGGTCTGATTTCTCCGTGAGGGCGAAATGCAGGTCGGCGATCCCGAGCGCGGTGGCGTCGCGCAGGATGTCGCGGGCGGTTTGCGGGCGCGGCAGGCCGAGAACAAGGGAGATGGTATCCGCCGCTGCCGGTGGCGCACCCCAAGCGAAGGTGAGATTCAGAGCCTCGGCACCAATAGCCACGAGAGTGCCCGTGCCGCGCGGGCCATTGATCAGGCCACAATCGAATTGGCCACCCGGTTGCCGGCGCAGGACGGATAGCAGGTGCCCGGCCCGGACGTCGCTCCGCGGGAGCGGTCGGGCGGTTTCCTCGATGGTAAAAAGGATCAGGTTCAAGCGGATCGGGCACAGCGTGGGTTGCGCCGGGCTTGGCGCGGGGAAACACCTAGCCGAGTCGGGAAAGGATGCAATGCCCGGTCTTCGGCTTGATAGTCGTGTGCCGAACCCTACACTGCGCGCCGTTGAACACCGGCAAGAGAACTGCGGATGCAGAAAAAAAGGCCAGACCCCGCTCAGGCCGGCGCGTCGTGATCATCGAGGACCAGCAGATGTTCGCCGAGTTTCTTTCGGTGTATTGC
>JANXWT010000299.1 GCA_025351035.1 Opitutia bacterium
CGCCCGCCGCACCTTTCATTTCTCCACGCCGTTATGAAAATCCTCCATCTCGAAGACAACCCCCTGGACGCCGAACTGGTGCGCTCCTTGGTCGCCGAATCCGTCGCCAACTGCGAGACCGTGGTGGTCGAGACGCGCGCCAACTATCTCGCCGAGCTGCACCGTGGCGGCTACGACGTCATCCTCTCCGACTACTCGCTGCCCAACTTCGACGGCATGGAAGCCCTGCGGCTCGCCGGCACGCACCAGCCGGACATTCCTTTCGTTTTCTTGTCCGGCAATCTCGGCGAAGACAAAGCCATCGCCGCGCTCCAAGCCGGCGCGATCGATTACGTGCTCAAGGCCGGCATCAAACGCCTCTGTCCGGCGCTCGAACGCGCCGTGCGCGACGCCGACGAACGCGCGGCCCGCCGCGAATCCCAGGAGCGCTATCGCCGCCTGATCGAGCACGCGCGCGACTCCATTTTCAACCTCGATCACGAAGGCCACATCATCTCGCTCAACCCCGCGTTCACCGCCATCACCGGCTGGCTGCAGGAACAGTGGCTCGGGAAAACTTTCCCCAGCCTCGTGCACCCGGACGACCTGCCGCGCGCGCTGGATGTTTTCGCCCGCGTGCTCCTCGGCGAGCGCCCGCCGCCTTTCGAGCTGCGGGTCAACACCGCCGCCGGCCACTGCATCGATTTCGAATTTGCCCTCACGCCGATGGACGAGAAAGGCCGACGCGGCCTGCTCGGCATCGGCCGCGATGTCACCGAGCGCAAATGCTCCTTCGCCCGCATCCACGAGCAGGCCGCTCTGCTCAACCAGACGAGCGACGCCATCATGGTCGTCGGCCTCGACAACCGCTTCACGTTCTGGAGCGAGGGCGCCGATCGCCTCACCGGCTGGTCCGCCGCCGCGGCTCTGGGCCAGCTCGCCGAAACCACCTTCGGCTCCGGTGCCAGCTCCCGTCTGGCCGAGATCCGCTCGGCGGTGATGTCCACCGGCGCCTGGCATGGGGAATTCCATTTCCTGCGGAAGGATGGCCGCGCGGTGATCCTCGACCTCCGCGTCACTCTCGTCCGCGACGCGGCCGGCCGGCCGATAAGCCGGCTCTCCATCGGCACCGACATCACCGCAAAAAAACAGTTGGAAGAACAGGCGCAGCGCGCCCAGCGCCTCGAAAGCATCGGTATGCTCTCCGCCGGCATTGCGCACGACCTCAACAACGTGCTCGCCCCCATCCTCATGGCGGTGCCACTGCTGCGCCAGCCGGCCAGCTCTCCCGCCGATCTGCGCAAACTCGCGATTCTTGAGCAATGCGCCGAGCGCGGCGCGGGGCTGGTCCGGCAAATCCTTGCCTTCTCCCGTGGCGTCGGCGGCGAGCCGCAGATCCTCCAGCCTAAACATCTCGCCCGCGACGTTCTCGCGTTGATCAAGCAAACTTTCCCCAAATCCATCACCCTTGAGTGCCAGATCGCAGCCGAGCTGTGGTCCATCCGGGCTATGCCCACCCAATTCCACCAGGTGCTCCTCAACCTCTGCATCAACGCCCGCGACGCCATGCCGCAGGGCGGCACCCTCGGCCTCACCGCCCGCAACGACCGGCTCAATGCCACTCAGCCTGCGGCCGGGGTCCAAGTCTTTTCCGGTCCCTTTGTCATTTTCGAAATCACCGACACCGGCACCGGCATCCCGCCGGAAATCCTCGCCCGCATCTGGGAACCATTCTTCACGACCAAGGAGGTCGGCCACGGCACGGGCCTCGGTCTCTCCACCGTGCGCGGCATCGTCGAGCAGCATGGCGGGTTCTTCGAAGTCACCTCCACGGTCGGCCACGGCAGTTGTTTCCGACTTTATTTCCCGGCCCTGCCCGAGACCGTGCCTCCTTTCGCCCCCGGCACCAAAGAGCTGCCGCGCGGGTCCGGCGAACTGCTGCTCGTCATCGACGACGAGCCGAACGTGCTCGATCTCACCACGACCGTGCTCAGACAGTGGGGTTACGAAATCCTCGCCACCTCCGATGCCCTGGGCGCGTTGGAGCTTTTTAACTCCCGGGCCAAGGATGTCCGGCTCGTGATCACCGACATCAACATGCCCGGCCTCGAAGGCCCCGCGCTCGTCGCGACCCTCCGGCACATTCGGCCCAACCTCAAAGCCCTCTTCATCAGCGGCGGAGCGGACAGCACGGCCCGGGCCGGCGCGATTCCACAGGCCGGCTTCCTCATCAAGCCCTTCAAGCCCGAGGCCCTGCTGGCCAAGGTGCGCAAGCTGCTGGACCAAACCTGAGCCGCCGGTTCACGGTTCGCTCAAGCCGCGACGGTTGGCGTCACGCCCGAGGCCGGGCCACCGTCTCGAATTGACCGCCATTGCGCTTGCACCTCTCCGTTCGTGGACAACACTGCACCCATGGCGCGCATTCTCCTTATCGACGACGACGAGGGCCTGCGTTTCGTTATGGCCGAGGGCTTGCGCTCTGCCGGTCACGAAGTCACTGAAGCCGCCGATGGCAACGAAGGCCTGCGCCTTTACCATGCCGAGCCCCCCGAACTCGTCATCACCGATATCGTGATGCCCGACATGGATGGACTGGTGTTAATCGAGAAACTCCGCGTCACCATACCCCGCCCGCACATCATCGCCATGTCCGGCCACACCAAATACAGCGAGCCCCTCTACCTCCCCACGGCCCGCTTGCTCGGGGCGCAACGCACCTTGGGGAAGCCGTTCAAATTGGAAACTCTGCTCGCCGCCGTTACGGCGGAACTCGCCGATCCGCTCCCGGCAACTGTGCTGCCGCGGCCACCGGCCTGAGTCCGCCCGCGCGCCTAAATGCTGAACTCCACGATCAACGGCGTGGACTTCGTCTTCTTCACTTTTTTGTTCTGCTTGTTGAGCTTGGCGTCCGTCGTGTCGCCCTTCTGCAGCGAGTAAATCTCGATGTAATATTCCGGGTTCTTCGGCACATTGAACTCCACTTCCCACATCGTGTCATCGAGCGGCACGGCGGCTGTCGCCGGTGCGGATCGCCGCTGGCCGTCGACCGTATGCACGCATACGCCGTCCGCTTCCGTGACGGTTGCACCGGGCTTCACCCGCACTTTGATTGAGATGATCATCCGAAACCCGTCGCCGGGCACGATCCGCTTGCTCACGTAGTCAAAAGGCGGGGGCGCCACTCCGGCTTGCTGGACGACATCGTTGGCCATGGCGGCCGTGGTGGCGCGGATGAACATGACCGCGAAAAGAAAAAGCAAGGTGCGCATGGGATTTTGACTGATGATTAGGACGATCTTCCCGCCCGAGGCAAGTTTACCCGCCTTTGGCGGCGCCGTAGGCGACCAGGGTTTACCCGCCTTTGGCGGCGCCGTTGACCCGCCCCACCCGCGTTCCGTAGCGTCGCTGCAAATGAAAGCTGTCCGCCTCGTCGCCACCGGTCGTCCCCTCGAACTCCACGACATCCCCGTGCCCGCTCCGGGACCCGACGACGTGCTCATCCGCGTCAAGGCCGCCGGCATCTGCCACTCCGATGCGCATTACCGCGCCGGCACCGGCAGTGTCACGCCGCTGCCGATGACACTTGGACACGAAGTTGCCGGCGTTATCGGGGCATGCGGCGCGGCCGTGAAAAATTTCCTCCCCGGTGAACGCGTCTGCGTGCACTACCTCGCCACCTGCGGCTGCTGCCACTGGTGCGGCGACGGTCACGAACAGTTCTGCGCCACCGGCCAGATGATCGGCAAGGACCGTCCCGGCGGCTTCGCCGAGTTCATCGTCATGCCCGCGCGCAGCGTGTTCCGATTGCCCGAAGCCATTCCCTTCGCGCACGGTGCCGTGCTCATGTGCTCCTCCGCCACCGCCCTGCACGCCCTGCGCAAAGCCCGGCTGCACGCCGGCGAAACCGTCGCCGTCTTCGGCATCGGTGGTCTCGGCGCTTCCGCCGTGCAGCTCGCGCGCATCCTCGGTGCCTCCACGATCTACGCCGTTGATCTCCATCCCGAAAAACTCGCGCTCGCCGCGCGCTTCGGCGCGGTGCCCGTCAGCGCCCGCACCACCGACCCGGTGGCCGAAATTCTCCGCCTTACTGAGGGCCGCGGTGTCAACGTCGCGCTCGAACTCATCGGCCTGCCGCTCACGATGCAGCAATCCGTCCGCGTTCTTGGCCGGATGGGGCGCGCCGCTCTCGCCGGTCTCTCCAAACAGCCGCTGAGCCTTAATCCCTACTCTGAAATTCTCTGCCCGGAAACCGAAGTCATCGGCGTGTCCGACCACCTCGCGAGCGAGTTGCCGCTGCTGCTCAACTACGCCGCCACCGGCCAGCTCGACCTCGCACCCATCGTCACGCGCACCGTGCCACTGGAAGCCGCCGCCATCAACGGCGTGCTCGACGACCTCGAAAAATTCGGCGGCGCCACCCGCACCGTCATTAACGTCTGCCCGCCTTAGCCTTGGCGACGGCGGGGCGCCGCTCCGCTCACGAATTCCGTCGCGGCTTCGGATACACCGCCGGGCTCGCGTGCCCCGCGGTGTCCACCGCTTCGAGTCCGAAGATCACATTATCCTTGGAGATGCCCTTGATCGTGTGGCGCGTTTCTTCCTTCGGCACGTCGAGCGCGTGCTCCCACTGCGCCGCCGTCGTGTCGCGCCAGACGATGCGGTAGCCCGCGAGATCGGGTTCGGTGCTCGGCTCCCAGCGCATCGTCGTGTCGTTCTCCAGTTTCACCGTCTCCAGCTCGACGCCGTGCGGCGTCGCCGGCGCATTCGCCAGCTCCGCCAACGCGGCCGCATCGACGCGCGCGACATCGGCGATGTAGGCAAAGTCCACGAACTCCGGCAGGTCGCCGTATTGAATGCCGTTCTCCACGCGCACGTTCTCGTGTTGCCGCGCATAAACTTCAAACGGCTCCGTGAACCGCACCGCCGCGAAGCCCGCATCGAGGAACGGCGAGTGGTCGCCGCCGCGCAGGTAGCGGTCGCGCCGGTAAATGATCTTCACCGGCATCTGCGGCACATAGCGCGCCCCGATCGTCTGAATCAACCGCGCGAGCTGCCGCGTGGAAAAATCGTTTTCACCGCCGGTGCGCATCTGCGCGAGCACCTCCTCCGGCAGTTCTCTCGCCGGTGAGACCGGCACCGGCACGCCCTCGGCGAAGAGCCGCACGTGCGAGCGGTCGCGCGTGCCGTCCTCGTGCAGCGTGTTTCCGACGATGTCGTTCGTGAACATCGCGGCGACGTTCACGCCTTTCTCCTTCGCCGTCCGCGCCCAGTGGCCCGCGCCCTGCAAGCCCTGTTCCTCCGCCGCCACCGTCATGAAAACGATCGTCGCATCGAATTGGTATTTCGACATCACGCGCGCGAGTTCCATCACCGCGGCCGTGCCGGAGCCGTCGTCGTTGGCGCCGGGCGCCAGGGTGTCCGTGTCCTGCGTGCCGAGCGAACGCGAGTCGTAGTGCCCGCTGATCACATAGACCCGGGCCGCCGCGCCCGTCTGCGTGCCGGGCAGCGTCGCGACCACGTTCACGATGTCCGCGCCTGCCGGCAACCGCGGCAGCACCGGCGGCTGGTGAAATGCATCGAACTCCACCACGAGGCGCCCGCCGGATTCTCGACTGGCGCGTTCCAGCTCGGACTTGATCCAGTTGCGCGCCGCGCCGATGCCCGTGTCGGGGCTCGTGGTGTCCGACAGCGTGTGCCGCGTCTTGAAGGAAACGAGTTTGCGGATCGTCGCCTCGATATTGGCGGGCGAAATTTCCGCGACGATCTTCTCGATCTGCGGATCACGAACAACTGCCGGAGTGGCGGGCGACGCATGGAGGCTGGCGGTGAGCACGAGCGCAAACAGTGAGCGGGGAATCATGCGCGCAACTTGCCCCAAGCGCTCGTCTCCGTCAACCGCGCCCTCCGCTCCGCCCGCGGGTCCGCGCAAATCTTCCTCGTTCTGCGGCGCGTTTCCCGCTCTGCTTTCGCCGTGGCCCGCTCCCGCAAAAAAAATCCGCGCAAAAAAATCGTCGTGCCGCCCGGCGCGCCGCGGCCTCTCTTCGACTGGCTGCAAACCCGCGGAGCCGGCGTGCTGCTGCACCCGACTTCGCTGCCCGGCGCGCAGGGTTGTGGCACTTTCGACGAAAACCTCCTGCAGTTTCTCGATTTCCTCCAAGCCGCCGGCTTCCGCTACTGGCAACTCTGCCCGCTCGGGCCGACCGGCTACGGCGATTCACCTTACCAGTGTTTCTCGTCCTTCGCCGGCAATCCCTACCTCATCGACCTGGGCGCCCTCGTGCACTTCGGCCTGCTGACTGACGACGAGATTGCCCCGCTCGCCAAACCCGACCGCACGCGCACCGACTACGGCGAACTGCACCGGTTGAAATGGCCACTGCTCTTCGCCGCACATCGACGCTACGAAGAACTGAAACCCACGTTGCCTTACGGCGACTTCGCGCAATTCCGTCGCCAGCACGCGGCGTGGCTCGAGCCCTATGCGTATTTCCGCGCGCTGAAGGATCACCTCGGCGGCGGCGCGTGGTTCCAGTGGCCGGCGGCCGTGCGCACGCACATCGCCGCGCAGTCTTCCCCGCTCCGCACCCAGCTCGCACCCGCCATCGCCGCCCACGCTTTCACGCAGTATCTTTTTTCCGGCCAATGGGCGCTCGTCCGCCAAGCCGCCCGGGAGCGCGGCATCCAGGTCCTCGGCGACTTGCCGCTCTTCGTCGCCGCCGATTCCGCGGACGCGTGGGCCCACCCGACGCTCTTCGAACTCGACCCGAAAACGCTGCGCCCACTCGCCGGCGCCGGTGTGCCGCCGGATTATTTTTCCAAGGACGGACAGCTCTGGGGCAATCCGCTCTACCGCTGGGATGTCCACGCCGCCGATGGCTACGCGTGGTGGCTCGCGCGTTTGGCCGCCGCATTTTCACTCTACGATATCGTGCGCCTCGATCACTTCCGCGGGCTCGACGCCTACTGGCGCGTGCCCGCCCGCGCCAAGACCGCGCGCCGCGGCACCTGGTTGCCGGGCCCCGGCCTCGCCTTTTTTCACGCCGTGCAGCGGGCGTTTCCCGCCGCGCGGTTGATCGCCGAAGATCTCGGCGTGCAGACGGATTCCCTGCGGCAATTGCTGCGTGTGACCGGCCTGCCCGGCATGGCTGTGCTCCAGTTCGCCTTCGGCCATGACGCGGCCAACACTCACCTCCCGCATCACCAGACCGCGAACGCCGCCGTCTACACCGGCACGCACGACAACGACACTTCGTTCGGCTGGTATCGCACGGCGCCCGAGAAAACCCGCGACCATGTGCGCCGCTACCTGCGCATCACCGGCGCGGAGATGCCGTGGGACTTCATCCGCGCCGCCTATGAATCGCCGGCGCGCCTCGCTCTCATTCCGCTGACCGATCTGCTCGCGTGCGACTCGCCCGCGCGTTTCAACACGCCAGGCAAAGCGCGCGGCAACTGGCAGTGGCGCTGTCTCGCCGCGCAACTCGCCGCCCTGCGCGGTGGCACCGAAAAATATCTTCGCTCGCTCGCCGAGCTCTACGGTCGCTGACCGGAAAACTTTTGGCGGCGCGATTTTTCTCTAAAAATTTTCCCTCCCGAAAAAATTTCCCGCGAAAACTATTTTCGCTCCGCGCAAGTTAGTGCGTGCAACGCGCGCGAATGTTTTTATTACTGACGCATGGCTAAAAAGAAAGCAGCGAAGAAAAAGAAGTAACTTCGCGTTACTTCGATCACTCCAACGCCGGCCTGCAAGGGCCGGCGTTTTTTTATTTAGGCCACCGCCACGGGATGGAATTTTTTCCAGTAACGCACGAGACCCCCGACACTCATCGCCGCCGGGTCGGCCTGTTCGTAGGTGGCGATGAGCGCTTCATCCGCACCGCCCGCGCGCAACTCGGCTGCGACCATCTGCGTGAAGGGTGGTGCCATCTCCGGTTCGCTGCGGCCCGCGCGCAACCGCCCCCGGATCCACTCCGCCCAGTTCGTGAGCCGGCGTTCGAGTTCGTCGAGCCGCGCGCGCGGCGCTTCGTCGCAACCGAAATGGGTCCGCCAGAGTCGCGCCGGATCGAGCGTGCGGATTTTTTCCAACGACGCGCGCCACAGCTCGAGATTGATGTCCGGCGGCGGACACGGTGGCAGCGGCGGCCCGCCGTTGATGCTGACGCCGGCCACATCGCCGGCGAAGAGCGTGCGTTCGCGCGCCAGCCACCAAGCATGGTGATGCGGCGCGTGGCCGGGAGTTTCCACGGCGCGGAACACGGTGCCGCCCGCGGCGATCTCGTCGCCGTCGTTCACGAGGCGGACTCTATCCGGCGGCACCGCCTGCACTTCGCCCCACAACCGGGCCATGTCGGTGCCAAAAATCTTGCCCGCACTCGCGACGAGCTTCGCCGGGTTCTCGATATGCGGCGCACCGCGCGAATGCACGCAGATGGTCGTGCCGAATTCCCGTGCCCAGCGCCACGCGCCGCCGCTGTGGTCGAGATGAATGTGCGTCACGAGCAAGTGCGTGACGTTTTCCGGTCGCAACCCGAGCGCACGGATGCCGGCCACGGTGGCGTCGAAGCAGCATTCCGGTCCGCAGTCGATCAGCGCCAAGGGTCCGGTGCCGACGACCCCGACGCCAATCACCTGAGGCCGGCCCAGATGTTGTCCGTCGACGAAATTGATCATAGCCGCCCGGTGCGGGACCGAACCGCGGTCATTTCACCGCAGCCCACACGCGTTGCACGTCGTCGTGGTCCTCGAGTTCCTGGAGGAACTCGCCGACTTGCGCCCGGTGCTCGTCGGTCAGTTCGGGATAAGCTTTCGCCACGTAGCCGATCTCGCTCGTGATGACGTGCCAGCCGTGCGCCTTGAGCCAGGTGGACACCGCATGCACCGCCGTGCGGTCGGTGACGAAGTGTGCACCGGTGGCGTCGGCCGGAATGTCGTCGTTCTGCGCGTGGGTCAGGATCGAAAAATCGTTGGCGCCCGCCTCGATGGCGACTCCTTCCAAGTCGGCGGCGGCGTCCGCGGTGTAAGCCTCGACGATGCCGACGTGGTCAAAGAGAAATTTGTTGCTGCCGGCCGCCCCGAGCACGCCGCGCCGGAAGATCAGCCGGATCTCGGGGGTCGTGCGCTGGTGGTTGTCGGTGTAAATTTCGACGATGAGCGGCACCTTGTGCGGGGCGTAGCCCTCGAAGACGATATGGTCCATCGTCATCTTTTCGCTGCCGGTGCCGGCCCCTTTGGCGATGGCGCGCTCGATGGCGTCGCGTGTGACGTTGGCCCGGCGGGCTTTCTCCAGCGCGGCGAAAAGGCGCGCATTGGCGGTCGGGTCGGCCCCGCCGAGCTTGGCGGCGACTGTGATCTCTTTGACCAGCTTGCCGACCGCCTGGCCTTTCCTGAGGTTAACAATCGCGCGCTTTGCGTGAAGCCATTGACGTCCCATAAGAGAGTAAAGCTAGGCGGGCGACCGGGGACTGTGCAATGCCGAAGCGCGCCGCGAGACCGGTGCTTGCGCACGGCCGGGCATCATGCCTGTCTGGACGCGAATGAAATTACCGGCGCTCCTCCTCGTGGTGCTTGGCCTGCTGGCCGGCTGCTCATCCGTGGACACCCGCACGGCCGCAAAGGCCGACCTAAGGAAATACCAGCGCCTTTTCGTCGAATCGCGGCTCAACGACAACAACGGCATCGACCAGCGCATCGCCAACGAGCTCACGCGGCTCGGCTACGCTGTCAGCAGCGGCCCGCTGACCCTCATGCCCGAGAACACCGAGCTCGTCGTCACCTACGACGCGCGTTGGGAATGGGATTTCCGCCAATACTTGATTGAACTGCGCGTCGGCGTGCGGCCCGCGCAAAGTTTCACCGTGCTCGCCAGCGGCCGCTATTCCCACCCCGGCATCACCAGCCGGACGCCCGATGCGATGGTGCACGAGCTGCTCGCGCCGATCTTTCCCCGGCGGTGAGGACCGCGTCTGGGCAAAGAATTTTCCCCATCCGCCCATGAAAAACCGCTGCCCTTGGGCCGAAGCCGAGCTGCAACACCACTACCACGATACCGAGTGGGGCGTGCCCTCGCACGACGACCGCCATCTTTTTGAAATGCTCATCCTTGAAGGCGCGCAAGCCGGCCTGAGCTGGTCCACCATTCTGAAAAAGCGCGCCAGCTACCGCGCGGCCTACGATAATTTCGACGCGCGCAAAGTCGCGCGCTACGGCGCGAAGAAAACAGCCGCGCTCCTCGCCAACCCCGGCATCGTGCGCAATCGCCTGAAAGTCGCCGCGTCCATCGTGAACGCACAGGCTTTTCTCGCGGCGCAGGCCGAGTTCGGCACCTTCGCCCGCTACATCTGGCAGTTCACCGGCGGCCGGCCGATTCAAAACCAACTGACGGCGCACAGCCAGATCCCCGTCAGCACTCCCGAGTCCGACGCTATGAGTCGCTCGCTGAAGAAGCGCGGCTTCAAGTTCGTCGGCACGACGATCTGCTACGCCTTCATGCAGGCCACCGGCATGGTCAACGACCACCTCGTGTCGTGTCCGCGGCACAAGGCGTGTGCGGCGCGCGGGCGCTGATTTTCCTCGTCGCCTCCGCCGCGCGGCCCGCCACAGTCGCCGGATGCTGATCCGATTCTGTGTGTTTCTATTGGAGGCTTCGCCCATTCTGCGGCGACTGCTCTGGCGTTGGTGGTATGGTCGCCTCGCCGGCAAATACACCGCGCGCGACTGGACGTTCATGAACTACGGTTACGCGCCGCCCGCGGGCGCACCCGCGCTGCGCCTCGATCCGGCTGACGAACCCGACCGCTATTGCGCGCAGCTCTACGATCACGTCGCTCGGCCCGCCCAACTCGCAGACGCCGCCGTGCTCGAAGTCGGCAGCGGTCGCGGTGGCGGTGCAAGTTTCCTCACCCGCCGGCACGCGCCCAAGAGCTACACCGGCGCCGACTACTCGCCGCAAGCCGTCGCGCTCTGCCAGCAACGCCATGGCGCCGTGCCGGGACTGCGCTTCGCTGTCGGCGATGCCGAGCACCTGCCGTTCGCCGACGCCAGCTTCGACGTCGTGGTGAATGTCGAGAGCAGCCACTGCTACGGCCACGTTGACCGTTTTTTCGCCGAGGTCGCGCGCGTGCTGCGGCCGGGCGGACGTTTCGCCTACACCGATTTCCGATCCGCCGACGACATGAAAGTCCTCGCCGCAACGCTCGCCGCAACGCCCGGTCTCGAAATCGTCGAGCAAGAGGATATCACCGCCGGCGTGCTCGCTGCGCTTGCGGCCGACGACGCCCGCAAGCGGGCGCTGATCGCCGAGTTCGTCCACCCGCGGCTGCGGCACCTCTTCGGAGAATTCGCCGGACTCAGCGGCGGCGAAATGTTCCGGGGGTTCAGCGAGCGCACGCTCAGCTATCAGCGCTTCCTGCTGCGTCGGCGCTGAACACTGCTTCGTCGTAGGAGCGCAGTCTCGCTGCGCCCGTTCGCTGGTCGGTTCTCCTTGGG
>JANXWT010000311.1 GCA_025351035.1 Opitutia bacterium
AAGCGGCCGATGTCACGGCCGGGGCGGACGAAAAATTCGATGTGCGGGACCTTCAGCCCGAGGATTTCGTAGTAGCTTTCCTCGAGGCCGGTGCGTTCTTCCACCGCGTCGGGCGTCCATTCGCGCAGGGAGACGACGAGGTCGATGCGTTTTTCCAGACGGATGCTTTTGATGCCGAACATCTCGGCGATATTGATGATGCCGATGCCGCGGCACTCCATATAGCCGCGGTTCAGCAAGCGGGAACTGGCGGTGAGCTCGCGTTCGTCGACGAGGCGGAGACAGGTGAGGTCGTCGGCGACGAGCGAGTGGCCGCGCTCGATGAGCGCGAGGGCGCACTCGGATTTGCCGATCCCGCTGTCGCCGCGGATCATCACCCCGATACCCTTGATGTCGAGGGTGGTGGCGTGCTCGGTGATGGTGGGGGCGAATTCCTGGTCGATGCACAGGGTGGCGGCGTTCACGAAATTCATCGTGATCATCGGCGTGCGGAAGATCGGCAGGCGCATCTCCTGGGAAACGGCGAGCATCGGATGCGTCGCGTGGTAATTGCGCGTCAACACGAGACACGGAATGCCGCGTTTGACCATCTCCTGGAATGTCTCGATCTGCTGCCGCTGGGAACGGGTTTTCAGGAAGGTCATCTCGGCGGCACCGATGACCTGAACGCGTTTGTGGGCGAAATATTTGAAAAACCCCGTGAGCGCGAGCGACGGGCGGTTGATCGAGCCCTCGCGGATGAGCCGGTGCAGGCCGTTGCCACCGGTGACAAGCTCCAATTGCAGTTTGGTGCCATAGGTCTCGGAGAAGTGGGCGACGGTGATGCCGTGGATGGTCTTGGCGGGCATGGCGGCTCGGAGAAGCAGTGGGTAGCGGATAGTGAGTAGCTGAAGAAACCGGCTACAACAAGCTCCTACTCGTGTCGCAATTCGAGGCTACAGGTTGAAATCCTTGCCGAGGTAAAGTTCGCGCGCCTGCGGGTCGTTGATCAGGAAATCGCCGGAGCCCTCGGTCATGACTTTCCCTTTGTGGATGATGTAGCCGCGGTCGACAATGCGCAGCGTCTCGCGCACGTTGTGGTCGGTGATGAGCACGCCGATGCCGCGCTTGCGGAGTTCGAGAATGATCTTCTGCACCTCGGCGACGGAGATTGGGTCGACGCCGGCAAACGGTTCGTCCATCAGCAAAAATTTCGGGCGCGTGACGAGGGCGCGGGCGATCTCGAGGCGACGGCGCTCGCCGCCCGAGAGCGTGTAGGCGGGCTGCTCGGCGAGGTGGCCGATGCTGAGTTCGTCGAGATGGTGCTTCACCAGCGCCGCGCGGTCGCGCGACGAAACACCGCGGAGCGTCTCGACGATGGCCAAGATATTTTCGGCGACGGTGAGCTTGCGGAAGATCGAGGCTTCCTGCGGCAGGTAGCCGACGCCGAGCCGCGCGCGGCGGTGCATGCGGAGGTGCGTGGCATCTTCCTTGCCGATGAACACGCGGCCGTTCGTCGCCGGCACGAGGCCGACGACCATGTAGAACGTCGTCGTCTTGCCCGCGCCGTTCGGGCCGAGCAGGCCGACGATCTCGCCGGCGCGCACGGTGATGTTGACGCCGTTCACGACGGCGCGCTGCCCGTAGACCTTCATCAGGCCCTCGGTGCGGATCTCGGCGGTGGTCGGCGCGGGAGTTTCCATGCTCACGGTTTTTTCTCCGGGGCCGGAGCGTCGGGGGTTTTCTTGTCTTTGTCGAAACCGAGGTCCTTGATCGCGGGGAGAACGATGCGCGAGGGGTTGGCCTCGCCGCCTTCGATGACGGCGCGGCGTTCGCCGCGGAAGAGCACCATGCGCGGGCCGGACGCGGTGGCGCCGTTGGCGAGGTCTTTCACCACGGGATTGTCGGTGAGGATGATCTTGTCGTCGTCGGGCAACACCTCGGCGCGGCCGCACGCGGCTTCGCGGTCGGACTGGAGCAGACGGACGTTGCCGGTGGCGACGAGGGATTTGAAATGCCCAAGCTTGCCGATGGTGGCGGTCACGTCGCCCTGCCGCGTAGTGATGACCTCGAGTTTGTCGCAGGTGAGGCGGAGATTCGTGCCGGTGACGACGACGCGCTTGGTGAAGACGAACGTCGTGAGCGTGTCGGTGCTGCGCATGTCGAGCTGCTCGCTGTCAATGACGGTGGACTGGGTCTCGGCGATATGCTGCGCGCGTGCGGGGAGCGCGGCGAACAGCGCGGCGCCAAGGGCGACGGTGGCGATGGGTCGAAACAGTTTCATTTGAGATAGTCCTTGAGCTCGGCGCGGAAGGTGACGTGGACCTTTTGCGCGACGGTGACGCGCTTCTGTTTGTGCTCGTAGCTCCAGTTGACGCCGGTGACCTCGAATTCGTCGTTGATCACGCGGATGGTGTTCTCGCCGGTGACGACGGATTCGCTCGGCATCACGCGGGCGTTCGGGGCGAGGATCATCGTCTCGACTTTGTCGGAGTCGTCGCCGCGGAAAATCGAGAGCGTGAGTTCGTTGATGTCGACTTGGTCCTGATTGGCGAAACGCGCCTCGGAGCCGCGCACGAGCCACTCGCGGTGGCCGTCGGGCGTGAAGGTGGGCAGGCGGAAATTGACGATGGGGGCGTTGGTCGAGAAATGCGTCTGGGCGCGCGCGGCCGGCGCGGCGGCGAGCAGCAGGAGGACGGCGAAGATGGTGGCGCGGCGGATCACTGGGCAGCCTTACGACCCCGGGAAGCGAGGATATGTTCACACACTTCGCGCACGGCGCCGTGGCCGGCGGCGCGGGCGGGCACGCAGTCGGCGGCTTTGAGCGCGGCGGGCATGCTGGCGGCGGGCGCGACGCCGATGCCGGCCCACGCGATGGCGGGTGCGTCGATGTCGTCGTCGCCCATGTAGCAGATGGCGGCGGGTTCGAGGCCGAGTTGCGCGGCGAGCTCCTGCAACGCCATGAGCTTGTCGGTGCGGCCCTGGATGAGATGGGGGATTTTCAGCTCGGTGGCGCGGACGGTGGTGGCGGCGGAAGGCCGGCCGGAAATCCACGCGACGGCGACGCCCGCGCGGTGCAGGCGGATGAGGCCCATGCCGTCGAGGATAGAGAAACGCTTGGCCTCCACGCCGTCGGTGGAAATCTGCACGGTGCCGTCGGTCAGCACGCCGTCGACATCGAGGGCGAGCAGACGGATGGCGGCCCAGCGGGCCGCCGGGATTTTCGATTTTCGATTCTGGATTTTCGATTGGGGCACGGCGTCAGACTTTAAGGATTTCCGCGATGCGGACTTCCCGCGCGGCGTGATCGACCCAATACGTGAAGATGAAACCATGCAGCAACAGATTTTCCACGGTGCGGCCGGCCGAATCGGTCGCCTGATAGTCGCCGATCCGGAAAGGTTGGCGGGCGATTTGCTCCGCCAGCTCCAGCACGGTGCGTTGCTTGCGCTTGGGCAAACCGGCGACGAACGCGGCCGCGGCGAGGGAGAGGTGGCTCCCGTAGGCCGCCGGCTCAGGCATGGCCGAGCCGCTTGCGGAGTTCGGCCACGCTGATCTTTTTGCCGTCGGCCATGTCGTCGAGCCGGCGCGCGGTCTTTTGCTTCCACTCGCGGCTATCCTGCCCGAGACGGATCAGGTAGGCGGACAGGCTCTGCCGCTCTTTTTCGGAGAGCTTGGCGGCGCGCTGCTTCAATTCGAGAAAAGCCGTGGCGGTCATGCGCCACACGTTACCCGCGGAGCGGAGGCGGTCAAGGAGGGCTTTGATGACCGCGTATCTGTTCGCGCGGTGCTGCGCGCGGCGAGGCATGGAGGGTTCCGGAATTCTGCGCTGCGCTCAGAATGACAAGAGTGTAGCAGGGCTACCTGCTCCCCGAGGGTCCTTGATTCGGCTTCTTGAACTCGCAAATAACAATCCCAATCAGCCCAACGCAAAGAGCTCCAGTCGTGCACCATGAGCGCAGGAGGTTTCTGAAATAATAGTTTGTCGGATTACCGACATCTTGCTCCAGCGAGATTGTCGCTCCGCGAGCTGCAGCGACAACACAAGTCTCGCGACAGCTTACTTCAAAAACGTGCTCCCCCCGCTTGAGTCGGAATTTATTGCCGTCATGGTAGTCCTGAGTTCGCCCGAATCCATATTCACTGGATCGGGTCAGTGACGAAATTTCCATCTTCAGAGTTGGTTTCCCGCTTTCGGTGATGCTCACCACAAACGAACAAGGCACGGTCTCTTCACTAAGACCAACCGAGTCGTCTATCTTTGGCATCGTCACACGGACGTAGTAATCACCTTCCGAACCGATTTCCGCGACGTCCTTCACCAGTCGGCCAGCTGGCGGCACGGGCAGCGTTGGCAGTATTGTCTCACGATGGAAGAAGAGGAGCGCTGCTCCGGCCGCGACGAGAAAAATGCAGATGCGTCGGATCATGATATCCTTTGTCCAACTTAGTTATTCAGACTGCGTAGAAAGCCTACGCTGGCTTGGCCCGCCTACGGGATGAAGCGAGTTTGCTGGCACGGTTTCAATCTCAGATTTTTCGCGCGAAAAATCCTCTCACCCCATCCACGCGGCGATGGCGTGGACGATTAGAGTTCGAGAGCGAAGGGCTTGGGGAGGTCGAGCGCGGTGACTCCGTCAAATCGACAGGCCGACGTCGCCTTCGAGCACGGAGGTCTTCAGCTGCGGGTGTTCTCCGCTCTTCCACAGCGCAGCGGTGAGCGCGACGCGATACCGGAGGGGGCCGCCGTCGGGGCTTTCGCTGCGCGTGATGGGGCGCGGGATGCAGACGAACTCGGTGCGCATCTCGGCGGCCGACAATCGGACCTTCGCGTAACCGTGTCCGCCGAGATCGAGGAATTCGAGGTGCGGCGCGACTTCCGGATTGGAGAGGGCGCGGGCGCGTTGCAGGTCGAGGCTCTTGGCGTATTCGAGGCACGAGCGGACGCCGTGCCGCAGCAGCATGTTGTAGGTCCAGTCAGGCTTCGCTCCCTCCCGGTCGAGGAGAAACAGTTCGCGCAGCGGAACATTTTTCCGGAGACCGTGCTCAAGAGCCTCCATGGTGTTGGGACTGATGAGCGACCCTCCGACGAAGCTCAGGCCGACGGGCTCGAACTTGCCGGGCGGAAGCTCCGAGGTCGCATATCCCGCCCAGAAGCTATGCCGATCGCCCGAGACGATGGCGAAGCCGGTGATCTTGGCGTCGCGAACGAGATTGTAGATCTCCGCGCGCTCGGCGTAGGCGGTGCCCCAGTCACCTCCATAGATGGACGCGTAGCCACCGGCTTTCGGCCAAGCCTCCTTGGTGAGACCCGGGGGCAGGTTCTGCGGGTCAACGCGCCGGTCCAGTGCGCCCAGCGAGTTCCCCCAGATCTTCCATGTGGCGGTCGAGCTCTTGAGCTTGTCCTTGAACCAGGCTTTCTGCTCCGCCCCGATGAGCGTTTGCGGCGGCGCGCTCCGCTGCGGGTTCGGCCCGCGCGTCTCGCCGTAGCAGATTTCCGCAGGAGGATTGCCGCCATTGAAATCGCGCCCGCCGTCGAGCGCCCGAAACCCCGCCTCGGGGAACATCCCCTGGAATTCGCCGTTGCCGAGCTTGTTGAGGGACGGATCGATGAAGGGATCCGCGCTCCGATAGCTGTGTTGGTCGGTGATGATCACGTCGAGATGGCGGCCGTAACGAAACGCCCGGTAGCCCTTCAGGCTGTTGATCGCCGTCAGGTTGTTCGGTTCGATCCCCAGCCCGTCGCTGTCCCATTCCTGGATCGGAACGTTTTCCACCGCGGGTGGATCGAAACGCTCAAGTGTCCCGCTCGGAGGGGCGACCCGCGCGGGGAGAAATTCGAACCAAGCCTGATTCGCCGCGATCTTGACGCTCTGGCCCGGCCGCTCGAACGCGGGGGTCTTCACGATGCTTTGCCAACCTTGCCACGAGAATTCGTGGTTGTCCCAGATCGCAACGAAGGGCCAGCGCGCGCGAGCGTCCTGGAGGTCGGGATCGGCGAGATAGCCTTTGTAGATGGCCCGGTAGCCTTCGACCGTCAGCGGGATGTGGAAATCACCGACCTTGTGGCCGCCGGGGATGCGCGCGACCTCATAGATCGTGCGATCGTAGCGGGTCTTCACCTCGTCGGGATACTGCACGACCTCGTAGATGAAATCGCCCAGATGCAGAACGAAACCGAACTGCTCGGCGGCGGGCGCGCGTTCGTCCTCGTAAATCATCCGGCGATAACCGTTGAGCTTGCCCTTGACGTGACCGCCTGAAACGGAGCCAGGGCTGGTGTTAGTCTGGGCAACCTGAAAGGACCCTAGACCATGAAAGGCAAACGTCACACGACCGAAGACAAGATCCGCATTCTGCGGGCCGCCGAC
>JANXWT010000348.1 GCA_025351035.1 Opitutia bacterium
TGCGGGAATCATCTGATACCCGCTCTATAACAATGGATCTACGTCTCTTTAATCTGCCCAAAATAATTAGTGTAGAAAAGTGTGTAGAAAACAAGATCGATACCTTATCATTTCCAACATAAAACACTGAAGGCCGCCTGCTTAAGGCGGCCTTCATTTAGTATGGCGTCCCCACGGGGATTCGAACCCCGGTTCTCACCGTGAAAGGGTGGTGTCCTGACCGGGCTAGACGATGGGGACCCAGGGCAGAGTCGGGCACCCTACGGCGCAGGCCGGGTCGCGCAAGGATTTTTTGGTCGGTGCCGGCACAAAGAAAATTGGGAAATCTAAGGGGTAGGCCGACAGACAGTTGCCAAGAGACCCGGGCTGACTTTGCTTCTCCACCGTAATGAACGATGCAATGAACTTCGAAGAAATCGCGGGCGCACTCCCGAAAACCGCCGTCACCAGCATCGAAGGTCTGCCCTTCCCGCACCTCGCCTCGGGCAAAGTCCGCGAGATCTTCGATCTCGGCGACGCTCTCCTGCTCGTCGCAACGGACCGCCTGTCGGCGTTCGACGTCGTGCTGCCCGATGGCATCCCGGGCAAGGGCGCGATCCTCACGCAGATGAGCAACTGGTGGTTCGCACAGACGGCCGGCTTGATTCAAAACCATCTCTTGCCCGACCAAGGGGGCGAGTTCGCGCGACGCGGCATCACCAACCGTGACCTGCAGTTGCGCAGCATGATCGTGCGCAAGCTCACGCCGCTCACCATCGAGTGCGTCGCGCGCGGTTACCTCATCGGCAGCGGCTGGAGTTCCTATCAAAAGACCGACGAAGTTTGCGGACTCAAACTGCCGGCAGGCCTGCGCCAAGCGGACAAGTTGCCCGCGCCGATTTTTACGCCGACGACAAAGGCGCCGAAGGGCCAGCACGACGAGCCGATCAACGACGCGCAGGGTGCCGCCGCCATCGGCCCCGCGCTCTACGAGAAAGTGAAAGCACTCAGTCTCGCGCTTTACCAACTCGGACACGACCGCGCACGGCAGGCCGGCATGATTCTCGCCGACACGAAATTTGAGTTCGGCACCGACGCGACGGGCAACCTTTTTTTGATCGACGAAGTGCTCACGCCCGACTCGTCGCGCTATTGGCCCGCCGACGAATACCGGCCCGACTGCTCGCCGCCGAGCTACGACAAGCAATTCGTGCGCGACTACCTGCTCACGCTCAAATGGGACCAGCGCGCGCCGGGCCCGCGTGTCCCGGCCGACATCATCGCGCGCACGCGCGACAAATACCTGCAGGCGCTGCGCAATCTGATTGGTTGATCCGCCAGCGGATGTTTAGCCAAACGGCTGCTCGATCGACGGGCTCTGCGGCGTGAAAAACTTCGGGCCGCTCTCGGTGATGTAGAGACAGTCTTCCAGCCGGATGCCAAACTCGCCGTAGATGACGATGGTCGGCTCGTCGCTGAAACACATGCCGGGCTGGATGGGCGTTTTGTTGCCGCGCACGAAATTCGTCCACTCGTGCCCGTCCATGCCGATGCCGTGGCCGGTGCGGTGGGGCAGGCCGGGCGTGCGATAATCCGGGCCGAAACCGGCATCGGTGAGCACTTTTCGCGCGGCAGCGTCGACCGCTTCGCAAGGCGCGCCAACTTTCGCGGCGGCGAACGCGGCGTCCTGCGAGCGGCGCTCGAGGTCCCAGATGTCGCGCTGGCGCTGCGTCGGTTTGCCGAAGACAACGGTGCGCGTGATGTCCGATTGGTAGCCCTCGACCGTGCCGCCGCCGTCCACGAGCAGGACGTCGCCCTCGCGCAGTTTCTGCGGCGTGCTGCTGCCGTGCGGGAACGCGGAGAACTTTCCGAAGCTGCAGAAAACGCCGCCCGACACGCCGAGCGCGCGGAACGCGGCACCGCAGTTGCCCGCGAACTCATCCTGCGTCATGCCGTCGCGCAGCGTGGCGAGCCCGGCGCGGTAGGCCTCGATGTTGATGTCGTTGGCGCGTTGCAGCAGCGCGATCTCCGCGGGCGATTTGAACATCCGGCAGCCGGCCGTGATCGGCGTCGCGCTGACGTATTCAAAGCCCGGTGCGGCTTGCCGAATGCCGTCGAACAGAAAGAAGCGCACGCGCTCCTCGAAGCCGATGCGGCCCCCGCTCAGCCCGCGGTCGCGAAAAATCTCCGCCACGCGCTCATACGGACTGGCGTCCTCCTCCCACGTGCGCACATCGGTGCCGAAACGGATGAGCTCACGGGCGCGCTCCTCCTCGAATTTCGGACAGACCCACGCGAGCTCGCCCTTGGCCGGAATGACGACGGCGAACATGCGCTCGCTGTTGCCCCAGCGCATGCCGGTGAAATAGCTCATGCTCGTGCCGGGCTCGAGGTAGATGGCACCGATCTTGTGCTCGGTCATCAGGCGTTGGGCCTTCGCGAGGCGCGCATGGCGCTCGTCATCGGAGATGGGCGTGACGCCGACGGTCATGGGCTTCAGCTTGCGGATGGCCTCGGGGAGCACGGCAGGCGCTTCGGCCGGTTCACCGTCGGCGGACTTGGCGTTCAACAAGGTTGGGGCGAGAAAGGCCGCGCCGGTGAGGCCGGCGGACAGACGCAGAAAATCTCTCCGGTCAATGCACATGGGATGGAAGGGGGTGGGGGTGCGGAATTCGCCCGCAGTCTACCGGCCAGTTGCCCGGCAACAAGCGCAGAGATGCCTGCTGTTCCGGCCGGAAAAATCCGGTAACTTTTCTGTTGACCGGGCGCCTGAACTGGAACTCAAGTTCTAGTTTATGCCCAACCCCCGCCGCCGCTCCCCCAAGGCCCGCCCCGTGCAGGCCCGCAGTCAGGAAACCCTGGACCGGGTGCTGCGTGCCACCGAGCACCTGCTGGAGAAAAAGCACTTCGAGGACATCGCTATCGGGGTGATCCTCAAGCGGAGCCGGGTGAGCGCGGGGTCGTTTTACGCGCGATTCCACAGCAAGGAGGACCTGCTGCCGCATCTCTACGCCGCCTACTCGGACGACCTCGCGAAACGCATGGGCGGTTGGCTCGCGCCCGACCGCTGGGCCGGCAAGCCGCTCGCCCAACGCCTGCGCGAGCTGATGCGGTTGGCCATCGCGAATTACCGCGAGCGGCGCGGGCTGCTGCGCGCCGTGGCGTTGCTGGCCCGCTCGCGGCCGTCGGCGGTCGCGAAGGGCGCGGTGCGCGAACGCGACGACCAATACCGCGCGTCGGCCGCGTTGTTGCTGCAGTGCCGCTCGGAAATCAAGCATCCCGATACCGAACTCGCCGTGCAGACGGGCATCCTTTTCGCGCTCGCGGCGTGCCGCGACAAAATCCTTTTCGCCGAGGCACCGCATCCGGCCTCGGTCGACATTTCCGACGAGCGGCTCGCCGACGAACTCGCCTGCGCGCTCTACGCTTACCTCACGACCAAACCCAAATTCTGACCATGAAAACCCACCGCCGGACCGTCGCCCTTTTTCTCGGGGCGTTTCTCAACCTCGCGCTCAGCGCCCACGCCGCGCTGACGTGGCAGGACTTCACTTACAGCTTCACCAATGCCAACAAGCAGAAGGTGCCCGTGCCCGGCCAGTCGGCCAAACTCACCGTGCCCGAAGACCACGCGAAGCCCGACGGCGCGAAACTTGAACTCTTCCTCATGCGTCTGCCTGCGACGACCAAGACGCCCGGCGCGCCCATCGTCTATCTCCACGGCGGCCCGGGCGGGGCGAGCCTCGAGCATTTCGAGTCACCGGAATTTCGCGTGCTCTTCGACGCGCTGCGCACGCAGGGTGACGTCATCCTGCTCGACCAGCGCGGTTGCGGCAAATCCACGCCGTCGCTCGCGCCCGTCGGTGTGCCGAACATCGGCCCCGACTCGCTCGCGACGCGCGACAGCATGCTCGGCTACTTTGAACACGCGTCGACGCTCGTGCGCGACCGACTCGTGAAATCCGGCCACAACCCGCGCAATTTCAACATCACGCAAAGCGCCGAGGACATCGAGTCGCTGCGCGTCGCGCTGGGCGTCGCGAAGATCAGCGTGCTCGGCCACAGTTACGGCACGCAGCTCGCGCAGGCTTTCGTGCGCGCGCATCCGGATTCGGTCGAGCGTCTCGTGCTCGCCGGTTCGCGCGGCATGGACACCTCGCGCAAGCTCCCGCTCGAAGCCGACGAGTTTCTCCCGCGTCTCGCCGAGCTGGCCAAGGCCGACAAGACCGTGGGCGCGACCTTTCCCGACCTGATGGCCACGTTGCGTCGCGTGCTCGCCAAAGCCGACGCCGGACCCATCGAAGTGCCGATCGAGGACGAAAAGAAAAACGTCACGACCTACAAGGTTGGCGGCTACGCGCTGCGGTTCCTCGTCGCGAAGTTCTACCTCAAAGACCCCGACAGCTCGCGCTACCTGCCGAAGTTCCTCGACGAAATCGACACGGGCCGCCGGCCGTGGTCGCTCACGTTCAACGTCCTCCAGATGCTGCGCAGCCCGATCTCGTTCGCGTGGTTCACGACGGATGCGGCGTCGGGCGTCACGCCCGCGCGCGCCGAACTCATCAAGGCGCAAGTGCCGACCGCGCTGCTGGGCGACGCGTTGAATTTTCCGTTCCCCGAGATCAACAAGGTCTGGGGCATGGTTGATCTCGGCGACGACTTTCGGGCGCCAGTGCAGTCGGCGGTGCCGACGCTTTTCGTGGCCGGCACGCTCGACGGTATCACGCCGGTGGCGCAGACGCGCGAGATCATGAAAGGCTTCGCGAACAGTCGGCTGCTCGTCGTCGAGAACGGCGGGCACAATACGCAGTTCAACGGTGACGGTGTGGCGGCGGCGCTCGCCCGATTTCTCGGCGGTCAAACCCCGCCTGAGGCGGTGAAGATGCCGCCGATGGAATTCATGCCGTTGATCGCGGGGAAGAAGTAGGCCTTTCTCCCGCGGAAAAAATCCGCTCCGATCAATGTCATCTATTATATGACAAATGCCGGAGTGCGTCCGGCACCCGGTTTGTCATATAATAGATGACATTGACGAAATGGGCTCCGGCGCGAGGGTTGCTCCGCGACCGCGGCGGCGGACTCGGCCTGCCCGCCGAAGCCTTGGCGTAGGAGGGCGAGTCCACCCTACCTGTTTGTTTTCACGCCGACGCTTTTGCGTCGGCCGGCGGCAGGCGGGCAATGAGCACTTTGTCGACGCGGTTGGCGTCCATGTCCATCACCTCGAAACGCCAGCCGTTCCAGTCGAAGTGTTCGCCGGCCGACGGGATGCGGCCGAGCTGCGTGACGACGAAGCCACCGAGCGTCTGGAAGTCCGCGTCGGTTTGCCCCGGCAATTCGCCGAGCGAGAGGAGTTCGCGGATTTCGCCGATGGCCATTGTGGCGTCGACGAGCCAGGAGCCGTCGTCGCGGCGCCTGGCCTCGGGTTGCGCGCGGCGCATCTGGTCGGGCAGGTCGCCGACGATGGCTTCGAGCACGTCGATCAGCGACACCATGCCCTGGATGCTGCCGAATTCATCGACGACGAGGCCGATGTGCTGGCCGGTTTTCTTGAAATATTCGAGCACTTGGATCGCGGTGGCGGTCTCGGGGATGAGCAGCGGCGCGGTGATGAGGTTTTTG
>JANXWT010000412.1 GCA_025351035.1 Opitutia bacterium
CGCGCGCGGCATGTGCCAGCCGGTCGTGACGAGGACGATGCGTTTCCAACTGCGCGCGCGCAGCAGCTCGCGAACCGCCTGCGCTTCGTCGGATGTGTTGGCCACCTCGCGGGTGATCAGGATTTTTTCCGCGGGCACGCCGCGCACGATGGCGGCGTCGCGCAAGGCCTCTCCTTCGACCTTGTCGCGCCCCTCCCATGGGATGCGCCCGCTGGTGAACACGAGCCACGGCGCGGCGCCCGTTTGAAAGAGCACGATGCCGGCTTCGAACCGCTCGCCCGATTCGGCGATGTTGGCGAGATAGCCCGGTTTCACCTGCGGTCCGAAAATTCCACCGAGCACGACGATGACATCGGCCCTCTCGACTTGCGCGACCGGCACCGCCGGGTGGCGCGTCTCCAGCCAGCCGATGAGACGGTTGCCCACGGCCGGAATGCTTGACAGGTAGAGCACCGCCACCGCCAGCACGGCGGGCCAGCGCTTGCGCCGCCAGAGCGCGAACAGCAGCAGCAAGAACGCGAAGCCGAGCGGCAGCACGAAGACCGGCAGAAGCTTGTTCAGGAAGAGCATGCCTGAGCATTGCGGCAGCATCCGGAATCTTTCAAGCGGACAACGTGGCCTCGCTTCGCGTTCGCCCCGCCGGACACCCCTTCCCCACTGCGCTCCGTCGAACCAAGGTTCTCGCTCGCTTGATGAACCAAATTGGCAAATCCGTCAGTGCGACCGACTGAGACGTTGCAGCGCCGCCTTCTTCGCCCGCGACCATCGCTTGAGTTGGGCCTCGCGCCGACGCGCGTCAGTGAAGGAAACGCATGACTCTATTCGGAGAATGCTCTTCGGCGGGTCGACTTTTGTAGTCCGGCAGGCCTGACCCGACAAATGATCGTCGAGACGTTGGGCGAGATCAATCGAACACCCGATGTAGATGATTCCGGAACGAAGCCGCAGGAAATACACGACAGGGATGTCCCTCGACAGGCTCGGGGCCATTCGCCGCGCTCCGCAACCAACGCATTCATCAAGTTTGTGTATCTTGGCCGTGGGCCATGAGCAAGCCGGCTTGGCCAGCGCGTCGAATGACTGCCCAAGTCCGATTGAAACGCGAACTTTTGGAACGAATCAAGGTGTTTTCAGAGCTATTTCCCTCGGCAGCGGACCAGTGTAGTCAAATCGCTGGAGCGAATGCGGCGATACGCCGGCCATTCTGGCGCAGCGGATTCGCTCCATTCGCTCCAAATATCTTCACCCTCATGGGCTCGGACTTTGCCCCTTTTAGCCGATGGAATCAATGGACGGCCTTATTTCCACTATTTAGGCATGATGGAAATAAGCAGGGTGCTTGTTCCCATCCATGAAATCTACCTCGGCGGGAAACCCGTCTGGGCGGTGGGTCAAGACGTTGGAAGGCTACCGGGCCTTTCATCCCAGCCCGTTGACGCTGGAGATCGTCTGGACGCCCAAACTGGTCCGGGCGCTCTCCCGCGCGGATCGGTTGTTGAGCCGCCTCGCGGGCGAGGGACGGCGACTGCCGAAAGATGCAGGCACAGTTTGCGCTCCGGGAAGGCAGGCTTCCTACGCGAGGTGTAACGGTGCTTTGGTATTCTGGGCTCCCATGCCTCCATCTTCGCTTTAGTTTCGTCCATCATTGGGCTGATTTGCTGGGCTCTGAATCTACTCCGGCGGACTCTCGTTCGGCCCTTCACTTTTTCGGTCATTTTTGACTGAGAATCCGACTGCGACAGACCTCCAAAATCTCATCCGCCAACGGAGAGTCGTCCGGACAGGCCCGCGATAACACAAGCGCGCCCACGACATGCGCAAGGGTGTCGATCCTCTTGGCTCGCGCTTCGCGCTTCGCGATTTTGCCCATGGCGCCATCTTCGCGCTCCAAGGTTGCCAGCTGACTTTCAATTCCAGCGGCAAAGGCCTCCTTGATCGATTCCGGCTGACGCGCGGCGTCTCCGGAAAGCGCAGCCAGCGTGCAGCCGTTGCCGAGCGCATCGCGGTGCTTCCGGGACACGTATTCTTTTATGAACGCGGCCGCATCGACGCCCGCGATATTTGCCACCGATTGCGAAAAGCCACTCGCCGCCGCTTCTGCCATCAGGTCGGCCTTGGAACGAAAGTGCTTGTAGAACCCGCCGTGGGTAAACCCGGCCGCCGCCATCAAGTCCGCCACGCTCACTCCGTCGTAGCCGCGTTCACGGAACAGGGTCGAGGCCGTCTCAACGATGCGTGCCCGGTTTTCTCGCGCCTGTGTTTTGGTAACTTTCATTTTTAGGAATCTCCTTCTGTAACTAATGCTTCGGCAGGCATAGATGTCAACCGTCATCTAAAATGCTTGACGTTTAGATTACGGTCATCATCCATACGCGGCGTTAACCCATCATCCTGGTGGAAAAAGAAAATCTTGATCACTAAACCCATGACCCGTTCCTCCGCCCTCACTGGCAAAATCACCCTAATCACCGGAGTTTCCTCCGGTATCGGCCGGGAAATCGCGCAGCTACTCGCGCAACGCGGCGCTCGTGTCTTCGGCACCGCCCGCAATCCGAAATCGGCAAAACCCATACCGGGCGTTGAAATCGTCCGCTTGGACGTGACGGACGACGCGAGCGTCAGCGACGCAATTCAAGGGATTGTCCAGAAAGCCGGACCCGTTGAGGTTCTGGTGAACAACGCCGGTTACGGCCTCACGGGAGCATTGGAGGAAACGGCGCTCCAAGAAGCCCGAGACCAATTTGAAACCAATTTCTTTGGCGTGGTGCGGGTGACCAACGCCGTCCTGGCCCGGATGCGGCAGGCGGGCTATGGTCGCATCGTCAACATCAGCTCCGTGGTCGGTTTCATCCCCGCCCCTTTCATGGGCATGTATACAGCGAGCAAGCACGCGGTCGAGGGCTACACCGAGACCTTGGATCACGAGGTGCGGCAATTCGGGGTGCGCGCGGTGTTGGTCCAACCCTCTTATACCAAGAGCAACATCAACCAGAATGAGAAGGCTGCCCAAACTCACCTCGAAGCCTATGCTGTTCACCGTCAGCGCATGCACGAGGTGGTGGCGAAAGGCATCAAGCAGGGGGACGAACCCCAGATCGTGGCCGAGGCCGTGTGGCGGGCGGTGACGGCGAAAGCGCCCCGGCTTCGTTACCCGGTCGGCAAGGGCGTTCTGTTGAGCCGGCTACGCCGTTTTGCTCCTGTCGCTATCTTCGACCGGGCCATTCGAAAAGAATCCGCTCTGAACTGATTCCCAAACCCTCGCGTTCCATAGCACCAAACCCAGAGCCGAGAGGCACGATTTATGAAAGCACTTATCCTAAAAAAATATGGCGGCCTAGATCAGGTCGCATTCGCCGAGATTCCGAAGCCTGCGCTGAAGCCAGATGAGATTCTCGTGCGAGTCCACGCCGTTGGCTTGAATCCGGTTGATACCATGATCCCGAAGGGCGCGTTCAAGCCCTTCCTTCGGTTTCAACTGCCCGCCACATTGGGCAGCGATCTGGCGGGCGTCGTGGTGGAAGCAGGCAGCCGGGTGACCCGCTTCAAGGCGGGCGATGCGGTTTTCGCCAGCATCTTCGACCTGGGCACGGGCTCTCTCGCGGAATTTGCGGTCGTGCCCGAGGCAGTCGCCGCGCTGAAGCCGGCGAACCTGGACTTCGTGCAAGCGGCCTCGATGCCGATGGTCGGGTTGACGGCATGGCAGGCGCTCAAGGAACGGGCCCAGCTCAGGCCCGGTCAAAAGGTGTTCATTCCGGCAGGCTCCGGCGGCATCGGCACGTTCGCGATCCAACTGGCGAAGCACCTCGGCGCAAAAGTAGGGACGACGACCAGCACGGGCAATGTTGAGCTGGTGCGGAGCCTCGGAGCGGATGAGATCGTCGACTACAAGAAGCAGGAATTCGAAACGGTGCTGCGGGATTACGATGTGGTGCTGGGCACGATGAGGGGCGATGCGCTCAATAAATCCGTCGGCATCCTGAAATCAAACAGCCGCATCGTCTCACTCGTTGGCCCACCGGACGCCGCGTTCGGGCGAGCCCGCGGGATGAACTTTTTCATGAGGTTCGTCCTTGGTCTGCTGAGTGGAAAAATCATCCGGCAGGCCAATAAAAGAGGCGCAACATACTCATTCCTCTTCGTGCATCCAGACGGCGGGCAGCTCGCGGAAATCGGCAAACTTCTCACGGCGGGAAAAATCAGGCCAGTCATCGACAAGGTCTTCCCGTTCGATCAAGCGAAGGAGGCCCTGGCCTATCTCGAAACGGGTCGGGCCAAGGGGAAGGTCGTCGTGCAGATGAGGTGAGCGAGGCGAGGCAAGTCAGGCGGATTCAGCGGTCTGGCCGTTGCCTTACGCGAGCCCGCCAACAGAGATGGCTGCGGATATTGATGCCAAGTTGGGCTTGGCGATGCACCTCGGGAGTGGCTGAGCATTCTCAGAGTGTGCAGATCACCGCGGATCAAGGCCTCCTTCTTGGCCCGAGACCAGCGCTTGAGCTGGGCTTCACGGCGGACGGCCGCATCAAACGATATTGACCCTTCATGGAACACCAAACGCGGAGAGAAATGGTCTGAGGTGAATTTGCTTCCGAGACCGTAGCGGTGCTTGCGAAGGCGCTCGGTCAAGTCGTGCGTCTGGCCGATGTAGAGTGCGCCGTCGGCGGTCTGGAGAATATACACCCACGCGAAACCGTTTACACGCGCGGGAATCGGGATAGCCGGAAACAATTCGGGCATGGATTGAGGTGGCCCGTGATTGTTGAGATGGCCCTTCGACGATTCGGTGAGCTCACCGCAGGCAAAACTCAGGGCATTCGACTCGGTCCTCGCAACCAGAATGGCCTGTCATGAGCAAGGAACGAGCTGCGAGGACCGCGTCGAATGGCTGCCCGACATGGATTCGAACCATGACTGGGTGAGTCAAAGTCACCTGTGCTACCATTACACCATCAGGCAAAGAGGAGTGCGAAAGAAGCCCCCTCCTTCCTGCGGGTCAAGGGCCGAAATCGTCCGCGGCTCGTCGCCACCCGGCGGCGGTGAAATCTCGGGCATTGACGCGGCTTTTGCCCGATTGTTTCATGTGCGCTGATGTCCGACCACCCTGCCGCCTCCGCGCCCCTCAAATACAAACGCATCATCCTGAAATTGAGCGGCGAGGTCCTCCGTGGCACGACCGGCAACGATCCGATCGACCCGTCGACCCTTGAAGGGATTTGCGAGCAGGTGAAAGAAATCCACGAGCTGGGCGTCGAGGTCTGCCTTGTCATCGGCGGCGGCAATATCTTCCGCGGCCTCAGCGGCGCCCAGCGCGGTGTCGACCGCACGACCGGCGACTACATGGGCATGCTCGCCACCGTCGTCAACGGCCTCGCGCTCATGGACTGCCTCGAGAAAATGGGCGTCACCACGCGGGTGCAAAGCGCCATCCCGATGAACCAGATCGCCGAGCCCTTCATCCTCCGTAAGGCCATGCGTCATCTCGAAAAGAACCGCGTGGTCATCTTCGTCGCCGGCACCGGCAACCCGTATTTCTCGACCGACACCACTGCGGCCCTCCGCGCCTCCGAGATGCACGCCAAC
>JANXWT010000421.1 GCA_025351035.1 Opitutia bacterium
GGCCCGCACGGTTTCACGCTGCTGCATTGCGTGAAGCAGGGCGGCGAAAAATCCAAACCGCTCTACGACTGGCTGCTCGCGCAAGGCGTGCCCGAAGTCTTCCAACGCCCGTTGCCCTACGTCTGGCCCGCCGGCACCGAACAGAAAGCGGACTGAGCCGCGGCTCGGGCGGGGAAAATCAATCGACCGAAAAAAGGAACTGCTGGGCGCGTCCCGGTCGTGGCATATAGCTTTTGGATAACTTTCTGCGGCGGGTTCGGATTACTCTGACACCAACCGCCCCACCATGATCAACGATCTCCGTTTCGCGCTGCGCAAACTCGGCAAGTCCCCCGGCTTCGCCTTCGTCGCCATCCTCACGCTTGCGCTCGGCATCGGCGCGAACACCGCGATCTTCAGCATCATCGACAACGTGCTGCTGCAACCGCCGCCGTTCGCGCAGTCGGACCGCATCGTCGCGCTGCGCTGCAAGCAGCCCGCGATGTCGTGGGCCGTCGTCGCCGACTTCCACGAATACCTCGACTGGAAAGAGCAGACCGACCTCTTCAGCGACGTGACCGTCTACAACAATTTCCCCACGCAGGTGCTCGTCGACGACACCGGCGTGCGCTCGCTGATCACGCCGATGGTCACGGCCAATTTCCTCCGCACGCTGCGCCTGACGCCGACTCTCGGGCGCGATCTCACCGACGCCGACTGCACGCCGACCTCCGCGCCGGTCACGCTCCTGAGCTACGCGCTGTGGCGCGACCAATTCCACTCCGACCCGGGCCTGATCGGCCGCGCGCTCAAACTCGGCGGCAAGATGGTGACGGTCGTCGGCATTCTCCCGCGCGATTTCAAAGGCGTGACGCCGAACGAGCGCGCCGTCGACGCGCTGCTGCCGTTGCCCTACACCCGCGAGACCTCCGGCCGCGGCAATCATCATCTCTGGGTTTACGCACGGCTGCAGGACGGCGTGAGCCTGCAACAGGCCCAGCTGCGCATGGCGGATGTCGCGCAGCGGTTGCAGAAAGACCGCGGCATCACGCACGGCATCGTCGTCTTCAGCCTGCAGGAGTGGAACACGCAATCCGTCCGCCCGCGTCTCTTCGCGCTGATGGGCGCCGTCGCCCTCGTGCTGCTCATCGCCTGCGTGAATCTCGCCAATCTCCAGCTCGTCCGCATCACCGGCCGCACGGCGGAAATCTCCGTCAAGATGGCCGTCGGCGCCAGCCGCTGGCGTGTCGCTCGCGAACTGCTTTTCGAGAGCGCGCTGATCGGCATCGCCGGCGGTGTGGCGGGCAGCGCGCTGGCATTTCTCACGATCAAACTCGCGGGCAACTTCATCACGTCGCAGTTCTCGACCTATTCGACGCTCGTGATCGGACCCGCCGCGCTCGCCTTCTCTGTCGGCATCACGCTGCTCGCCGTCGCGCTGTCCAGCCTCGTGCCTGCGTGGCGCGCCACGGCGTCGTGGCAGCAGTTCATGCGCTCCGTCGGCCGCAGCGCCATCTCGACGCCGCAGCAACGCCGGCTCAACAACCTCTTCGTTGTCGCGCAGGTCGGACTCACGCTGCTCGTGCTCGTCTGCGCCGGTCTGCTCGTGCGGAGCATGCAACAGTTGCTCACGCAGGAGAAAGGCTTCGTCACGGAAAACATTTCCGTCTTCCGCGTCGCCTTGCCCGCCGCCACCTACGGCAACGACGCCCACAAGCGCGCGCGCTTCTACCACGAACTCGTCGGGCGCATCCGCGAGCAACCGGGCGTGGGCAGCGCCGCCAACGGCGACAGCATCCCGCTCCGCACGAACTCCAACGGCTACTTTTCCGTCCCGGGCATCACGTGGACGAAAGGGCAGGAACCTCTCGCGGACAAACTGACCGTGAGCCCGGACTTTCTCAAAACCTTCGGCATCGCGCTGCTCAAAGGCCGTGACTTCGACGCCACGCTCGACCGCCTGCCGGAGAAAGACGGAGCGTTCTCCGCCTCGGTCATTGTGAACGAGGCCTTCGCGAAAAAATATTTTGACGGCAAGGACCCGGTCGGCCTGCGCATCGGTGCCGACAGCGACAACGCCAACGCGAACCCCAACTTCGTCTGGGACGTCATCGTCGGTGTGGTGAGTAACGCCCGGATGGTCTCGATCGACCGCGAGGTGAATCCCGCCATCTACACCTGCGACCAGCAATCGCCCGGTGCCGTGCAATATGTCGCGGTGCGCTCGATGCTCGACCCGGCGACGCTGTTGCCGGCGCTCCGCACGCAGTTGCGCGCGAGCGATCCCGATCTGCCGCTGACCCAGCTGACGACCATGCAGGGTTACGTCGACGGCGCGCTCGCCCAGCGCAAAGTCATCACCTGGACTATCGCCTCCGCCGCCGCAGTCGCGCTCGGGCTCGCGATGCTCGGCCTCTACAGCGTCATCGCCTACACGGTGAACCAGCAGACCCGCGAGATCGGCGTCCGCATGGCCATCGGCGCCGAGCCGCAGATGATCGGGCACTGGGTGCTGCGCCGCGGCGTGACGCTCGTCGGCCTCGGCGTCGTGCTCGGACTCGGCGGCTCATTCATCGTGTCAAATCTCCTCGGTTCGCTCATCTACGGAATCAGTGCGTGGGACCTCGTCACCTACGGCGTTGTCGTCGGCACGCTCATCACCATCGCGCTCATCGCCTGCTGGCTGCCGGCGCAGCGCGCGAGCAAAATTGACCCGATTGTCGCCCTCCGCAGCGAATAGCAAAATACCCGCGCCCCGCAGCTCTGGCGAAGCCAGGCCCGCCGCAGGCGCACGGCTCTTGGTCGCAGCCCGTCGTTTCCCGTCGCTCGGCCTTTGACGGCTCTGCGCGCTCCGTCATGGCCAGAGGGCACCATCGATTCTGCGTAACCCCGGCGATCCATCCGAGTTCTCCTTCAAACACCCTCGCACCCATGCCCGATCTCCGTTTCGCCCTGCGCTCGCTCGCCAAGACTCCCGGATTCACCGCCATCGCGGTCCTTACCCTCGCCCTGTGCATCGGCGCCAACAGCGCGATTTTCTCGGTCATCAACGCCGTCCTGCTCAAGCCCTACCCGTGGCCCGGCTCCGAGCGCCTCACCTTCGTCTACAACAGCTACCCGCTGATGGGCCTGACGAACGCCGGCACTTCCGTCCCCGACTACCTCGACCGCCGCGAGGGCGTCAGCGGCTTCGCCGACTCGGCGATGTTCAACAACCGCAGCTTCAACCTCGCGAGCGACGGTGAACCCGAACGCATCATCGGCATGCGCGCCACGCCCTCGCTCTTCACCACGCTCCAATCTCAAGCGCTTCTCGGCCGCACGTTCAACGAGAGCGAAGCCCAACCGGGCGCCGATCACGTCGTCGTGCTCAGCCACTCGCTCTGGAAAAACCGTTTCGGCGGCAACCCCGCTATCGTCGGCCAGAGCGTGCGGCTCAACACCGAGCCCTACACCGTCATCGGCGTCATGCCCGACTGGTTTTATTTTCCCACGCCGCGCACGCAGGCCTGGGTGCCGTTCGCCTTCACGCCGGAACAGAAATCCGACAACGAGCGCGGCCGAGAATTTTCCTCGATGATCGCTCGCCTGAAACCCGGCGCCGATCTCACCGCCGTGCAGCGCGATCTCGATCTCATCCAGACGCGCAACGCCGAGCGGCTCCCTGACTCCCGCGGCTTCTGGAAGTCCAGCGGCTTCGGCGGCAAAGTGCGCGGCTTCCTCGAGCAGAATGTCGCCAACATCCGCGGGATGCTCTGGCTCGTGCAAGCCGGCGTCGCCGCCGCTCTCCTCATCGGCTGCGCCAATGTCGCGAGCCTGCTCCTCACGCGCGCCGTGGCCCGCGAGCGCGAACTCGCCATCCGCGCCGCGCTCGGCGCCACGCGCCGCCAACTCATGCGCCTGCTGCTCACCGAGAGCGTGCTCCTGTTTTTCACCGGCGGTGTGCTCGGCCTGCTCGTCGCCTATGCCGGTGTCCAGGCGCTCGGCACAATGGGTTTCTCGACGCTGCCGCGCGCTTTCGCCATCGAACTCGATTTCACCGTCTTCGGTTTCACGCTGCTGTGCGCGGTGCTGACCGGACTCGGCTTCGGCGCACTGCCCGCATGGTCGGCCTCGCGCAGTAATGCGGCCACCGCCCTCAAAGAAGCCGGAGCGCGCGGTTCCGCGGGGCGCCGCACGCAGTCGATGCGCGCGGGGCTGGTCATCGCTGAGATCGCGCTCGCCATCATGTTGCTTTCCACCGCCGGTCTGCTCGTGCGCAGTTTCGAGCGGCTGCAGGAGCAGAATCCGGGCTTTTCACCCGGTGGCGTGATCACTGCGCAACTCAATTTGCCTCCGGCCAAATACGACCAGCCGGCCAAACTCACCGCCTTCGCTGATGCCGCGCTCGCGCGTATCCGCGCCCTGCCGGGCGTCCGCTCCGCCGGACTTACGGATGTGCTCCCCTTCAGCGGCAACAACAGCCAGAGTTCCTACAGCAGCCCCGACATCGTCGTGCCCGCCGGCGCCCCCGCCCCGCACGGCCAGTTGCGCATTGTCGATCCGGGTTATCTCAAGACTCTCGGATTCAGGCTGCATACAACGCCGCCGGCGACTCACTGCGCGCCAGCCACGCCAGCCGCCGCCGCCAGCGGATCAAGCCATAGACGACCTCGCCGACGAAGCGCCGCTCACGGC
>JANXWT010000445.1 GCA_025351035.1 Opitutia bacterium
GCGGCGAGCGGCGCGGGCTGGCCGCGCATGCGGGTGAGCGCCATCTTGCGCTGCTCGGCGAAAAACGCGGCGGCGGCCGACGGCGGCGTGATGCGCGCGGGTTTGCCTTCGGCGGCGAGCTTCAGCGCGGCGGCTTTGGCACAGGCCTTCAGTTCGGCGGGCGGAACGACTTCGTCGACGAGGCCGTTCTGCAACGCGACCTTGGCCGGGAGCAGCGTGGCTTTGACGATGTGATCGGCGGCGGCCTGCGCACCGATGAGACGCGGCAGACGGCAGCAGCCACCCCAACCGGGGATGAGGCCGAGGCCGACCTCGGGCAGACCGATGACAGTTTCCTTTGCGTCGGTCGCGATGCGCCAATGGCAGGCGAGCACGGTCTCGTAGGCCCCACCGGGGCACGCGCCGTGGATCGCGGCGACGACCGGCACTTTGAAATTTTCGAGCAGACCGAACAATGCCTGACCGTCGCGCGCGGCTTGCGCAGCCGACTTGGCGTCAGGCAGTTTGCCGAGCCACTTGAGGTCGGCGCCGGCGATGAAGATTTTTTCTTTGCCACTGATGACGACGACCGCCTTCACGGGCTGGTTCGCGAGCGTCTCGAGCGCGGCGCGGAGCGCGGCCTGCGTGGGAGGGTTGTAGACGTTGGCGCGACTGGCCGGGTCATCGAAGGTGATCCAACCGATGCCGTCGGCATCGACCGTGTGCGTAACCGTGGCGGGAGTGCTCATAGAGGGAAAAGTGACTGCCAGAAAATCCGCCACCCAGGGCGAAGTAAACGCCAAGCGCCCCGCCCCGCCCAACTATTAGGCCCGTTGCGCCGGTGCGTGAAAATCAGCGCGGCCCGCCCGCCGAATCAAGTAGGGGCGCAGACTTGCTGCGCCCAACACATTCCCGGCCCGAGCGGGCGCAGCGAGACTGCGCCCCTACCCGCTGAAGCAACCGCCTCGGCGGCGCGGAATCTCAGCGCGGTTTCCCCGTCGCAAATTTCCGGAGATATTTCAGCGCGACGGCGAAGTCGTTGGCGAGCGGCGCGGCGAGCGTGATCGGCTCGCGAGTCAGCGGATGGACAAAAGTCAGCTCGCTCGCGTGCAATGCCAGCCGGTCGATCAGCGGACGCTCGTCCTCGCGGCCCTTGTAGCCGCGCTTCAAGCCGGAAAGTTTCAGCTCCGTGCCGTCGCCGTAGAGCGGATCGCCGAGCACCGGCAATCCGCTGGCCGCCAGGTGCACGCGGATCTGGTGCATGCGGCCTGTCGCGGGGCGGCACTCGACATAAGCGAAATTTTCCCGGCCCGCCGGCAGCGCGAATCGCTCGAGCACCTTGAACTCGGTCAAGCTCGCGTGGCCGTGCTTCTTGACGACGCACATCCGGCCGTGCGCGGCCTCGTCCTCCTTCAGCACGAGGTCGACCGTGAACGCCTCCTGCCCGGGCCGGCCGACCACGAGCGCGGAGTAAACCTTGACCGCGGTTTTCGCCTGGAACTGGCCGCTGACGAAATCGAGCGCGGTCTTTGTCTTCGTGTAGAGCAGCACGCCGCTGGTCTCGTCGTCAAGCCGGTGCACGTTGGCGAGGCCGGTGCCGCGGGCGGCCTGAAGCAGATCCTTGAGATTTTCGCGGGCGCGGTCCCGCATGTCCGGCGCCACGGCGAGGCGGCTCGGCTTGTCGAACGCGAGGAGGGCGTCGTCCTCGTGGATGATAGGCGGAAGCGGCATGAATGAGAACCAGCGTGCGCAAGGCGGCTCGCGCCGCAACCTACTTTCCCGTCCAATGACTCGGCGCGAAAAATCTCAGTGGCTTTTCCAGGTCCGCTGCTATTGAAACGCCTTCGGCATGACGCTGGCACCCCGATTTCTTGTTAACTTCTGGGCGGGATTTCGCGCCGCGCGATTTCACCGCCGGTTGACCGCCGCCAGCCATGACACCAAGGCGCAACACGCCGTCTTCACACGTCTGCTGGGCAATTTGGCCAAGACCAAGATGGGCCGCGCGACCGGCATCACGGGTGAAATGACCTACGAGCAGTTCCAGCTCGGCGTGCCGCTGCGCACCTACGAGGATTTCCAGCCGGCCATCGGACGCATGCTGGCCGGCGAAGAAAATGTCCTTTGGCCCGGGCGCTGCCGGCTCTTTGTCGACACTGCCGGCACGACCGGCGAAAAGCCCAAACGCCTCCCCGTCACCGGCGAGATGCTCGCGCAATTCCGCGACGGCCTCCGCCAAGCGATGTTTCTCTACGCGGCGCACGCGGGTCACGGCAGCGTCTTTACCGGCCGGCACCTGCAGGTTGGCGGCAGCACGGCGCTCGCCGAACTCGGC
>JANXWT010000015.1 GCA_025351035.1 Opitutia bacterium
GGCAGCTCCAGCAAGTGCGGCTCCCGCAGGGCGATTTCGACGTCCGGCTCGCGACCGCCAAACTCATCTACACCCAAAGCCCCGACCTGCAGTTCAGCCTGCTCGGCCAGTTCGACAACCTCAGCAATTCCCTCGGCGTGAATTTCCGCGCGAAGTGGATCGTCCAGCCGGGCAACGAAATTTTCTTCGTCATCAACCAAGGCTACGACACCGCCGGCGACCAGATTCGCCCCGTCCAGAACGACACTTCGCTCAAGGGCGCGTGGACGTATCGGTTCTGATCACTCGCCGACTCGCTCAAACCGCGGCACGCTTCGTCCACCAACTTTCACCGTTTCAACGAACATCGCCCGCGGCCGCACCCACAACCCGCGGTCGCCATACAACGCCTGATAAACGACGAGCTCCTCAAGGGTCTCCGAGTGCCGCGCCAGCCCGACCACGCGATACTCGTTGCCTTTGTAGTGACGGTAGCGTCCGGGCCGCGGCTCGCCCGGGAGAGGCGTCAGATTTTCCATCCGGGCATTGGAACAGGCTTGGCCGCCCCGGCAAGCCTCGCCGCTTGCGTCTTCCGTCATTCTGGATTCTGAATTCTGACTCCTTTGCCGGGCGACCGGCCCGGACAAACACCGGGCTGGCAGCAGCCAGCAACGGTGTCCCGCTAACTTCCACTCTCTCCATGTCCGTCCCTCCCATTCCCGTCACCGTCCTCACCGGCTTCCTCGGCGCCGGCAAAACCACGTTGCTCAACCGCATCCTCACCGAGCAGCACGGCAAAAAAATCGCCGTGATCGAAAACGAGTTCGGCGAAGTCGGCGTCGACCACCAGCTCGTCATCCAGAGCGACGAGGAGATTTTCGAGATGAACAACGGGTGCATCTGCTGCACGGTGCGCGGCGACCTCATCCGCATCCTCGGCCGCCTGATGAAGCGCAAGGACCGCCTCGACGCCATCCTCATCGAGACCACCGGCCTCGCCAACCCCGCGCCCGTCGCGCAGACGTTCTTCACCGACCCGGAGATGAAGGAGCAATTCCGGCTCGACGCCATCGTCACGCTCGTCGACGCCAAGCACATCCTCCTCCACCTCGGCGACTCGCCCGAAGCCGTGAAACAGATCGCCTTCGCCGACGTCGTGCTTCTCAACAAGACCGACCTCGTCGCCCCGGCCGAACTCGAAGCGCTGGAGAAACGCATCAAGTCCACCAACGCCGTCGCCCGCGTCTACCGCACGCACAACGCCGCCATCGAACTCGACCGCGTGATCAACATCGGCGGCTTCAGCCTCGAGCGCGCCCTCACCGTCGACTCGCAGTTTCTCGAAACCGAATATCCCTTCGAATGGGCCGGCGCCTATCAGCTCGCCGCCGGCGACTACCAGCTCGGCATCGGCCACCACGACCACGACGGCCATGATCACGATCATGAATGCGGCGAAGAGTGCGGCCACGACCACAACCAGCTCGACGTCGTGCTTGTTCGTCTTCGTGGAGACGCGGCGCCCCCGCCGCGTTCCGACCGGGGCGAGGGCGCCCCGGCTCCAACCCTCGACGAAAAAGACCTCCAGGCCGCTATCGACGCCACCGTGCTCACGTTTTCCGACTGGGACCAAATCGTGCTGCCCGGCGAGACGATCGTCCCCGGCGCGACGCTCCACCGCCTCAAGCTCAAAGACGAGCACGGCCATTTCAAAATCAAGATCACCGAGCCCGGCCGCTACCTGCTCTTCACCGGCCACGACGTGCCCACGCACTTGTATTCTGGAGCCGGGGCGCCCTCGCCCCGGTCAGAACGCGGCGGGGGCGCCGCATCCCCAATCGAGCCAGAGCTCCTCCGCTACGAATGGGACCGCACCTTCCGCCACGAACACTCGCACGACGGCGACGTTTCCTCCGTCGGCATCAGCACGCCCGGCGATCTCGACGGCAAGAAACTCAACGACTGGATCAGCGAACTCCTCGCGAAAAAAGGCGGCGATATTTTCCGGATGAAAGGCGTGCTCTGCGTGAAGGGCACGAACAAGCGCCTCGTCTTCCAAGGCGTGCATATGCTCTTCGACGCGAAGTTCGACCGCGAATGGGGCGTCGACGCCCGCATGAACACCCTCGTCTTCATCGGCAAAAACCTCGACCGCGCCGCCCTCACCGAAAGCTTCAAGTCCTGCCTGGCCGCTGGCTGAGGAAGCGAGTCGGGAGGAGCGGGCAGGCCCGCGATGTGATTGCTTTCCTTCTTCTCGCCACCCGCTACTCACTACTCGCTACTGCCGCATGAATTTCACCAAGCACTGGGCTGCCACGCTCGACGACTACGCCATCGACCTCGCGTGGTCGCCGGACGGAAAATTTCTCGCCGCCGCATCGGCCGCGGGCGCCGTCACGCTCTGCGACGCCGCCGGCAACGTCGTCCACCAACTCGCCGGCCACGACAACGGCACGAACTGCTTGGCTTGGCCGCCGGTGGGAGGGGCTTTCTTGTCCGCCATAGCCTCGGCGACGGCGGAACGCCCCGACGAGTCGCGGGATAAACCCGCTCCCACACTTCTCGCCACCGGCGGGCAGGATGGAAAAGTGAAGTTCTGGAACTGCGAGGATGGCACACTGTTTTGCTCCAAGTTTGTCGGTGACGGCGAAGGTTGGGTTGAACACATTGCTTGGTTGCCAAAATCCCCGGTGATCTTGGCTGCATCCAGCAGTCGCACGCTTGCTTTCTTGCCAGCGCTGAAAAACCAGTATGGTTCCTCCACTGAGACACCCAAGACCATTACGGCGCTGGCCTATCATCCGCATGACGGTCGTATTGCGGCGGCATATTTTGGCGGCGTCTCTCTTTGGCCGAAGGAAGAATTCTCCACACCGCTGGTGCTTCCCTACGGCAACACCATTCACGCGCTGACGTGGTCGCCCGACGGGCGCTGGCTCGTCGCCGGTTGCCAGGACAACGCCGTGCATCTCTGGGCGCCGGCTGAGGATCTCGAGCTGCACATGAGCGGCTACGAAACGAAACTCAAGGAGCTCTCGTTCAGCCGCGACTCGAAGTGGCTCGCCACCGGCGGCGGGCGCGACGCTTGCGTGTGGGACTGCACCGGCGCCGGCCCCGAGGGCCGCGAGCCGCTCTTGCTGCCGCACAGCGCGCGCGTGATCGCCGTCGCTTTTCAAAACCAGCACGGCCTGCTCGCCACCGGCGCGGCCGACGGCGAATTCTGCCTCTGGTCGCCGTCGCGCAAGAACCCGCTCATCGCCGAGGTCAAGATGCCGGCCGCCGCCACGAAGTTCGCGTGGACGCCCGACGACTCGCTGCTCGCCGTCGGCACCGAGAAGGGCTCGGTGTTCGTCTTCAAAATCCAGCAGTGAAACGCGGTCTAGGGTCAGCTCGCCGCATGGTTACACGATAGTTGGTTACCGGAGACAAATTGCTCGGCGCGCGCCGCGTAACAGGGAAAATGTCTCCCATGTTTTCCAAAGCCCTCCTGTCCCTTGCCCTCTCGCTGATTCTCGCCGCCAGTTGCGCCGCCCTCGAAACCCGCGATCTCCCTTCGCCTGCCGGCGCGGGTGCCTTCGGCCCGACGCTCGCGACCGCCCCTGACGGCTCCGTCTATCTTTCATGGGTCGAACCTGCCGCCGGTGACGCGTCGGTGCTGAAAGTCTCGCGCTTCGACGCCGCACAAAATCGCTGGGACAACGCGCGCACCGTCGCGCAAGGCAAGGGCTGGCTGGCCAACCCGCTCAATTTTCCCAAACTCGCCGTGCAGGCAGGCGGACGGCTGACCGCCGCGTGGGCCGCCATGCCGGTCGGCACGACCAATCCCCACGGCGGCGGCGCCTTCACGATGTTCAGCCAGTCCGCGGATGGCGGTGTGACTTGGAGCGAACCGCGCCCCGTTTCGAATGAGAGCAAGTCGGTGTTCTTTGTCACGCTGCAGCCCGGCGCCGACGGCCGCGTGCTGGCGCTCTGGCTCGACGGCCGCCACCTTCACACCAACGGCGGACGCCAGGAACTCTACGCCAATTTTCTCGGCGCCGACACGCCCGACGCCCAGCTCGACGCCTCCGTCTGCGACTGCTGCGAGATCCGCGCGTCCGCGACCGCCGACGGTTTCATCGCCGTCTACCGCGGCCGCAGCGCCGACGAAATCCGCGACATCCTCGCCGTGAGTTACCACGCCGGCCAGTGGAGCAAACCCAGCCCGCTCAACGCCGACCAATGGAAAATCGCCGGCTGCCCGATGAACGGCCCGCAGGTCGCAGCGCGCGGCGCGCAAGTCGCCGC
>JANXWT010000090.1 GCA_025351035.1 Opitutia bacterium
CTCGTCGGATTTGCGCCGCATCACCTGCTTCGATCCGAAGGACGGCCGCATCGTCTGGAAAACCGACGTCTTCGGCGACCCGTGGGGCAAGCCGGTGCTCACCGGGAAATTCATCTACGACGGCGCCGGCGCCATCGCCCCGTATACGATGCGCGAGGAAGGCGGCGTCGTCGCGCTCGACCGGCAGACCGGCAAGCTCGTCTGGCGCTGGCCGCTGCCGAATCCCCCGGGCACCTACAGCTACGGTTTCCCCGCCTCGCCCGCGCTCGCCGACGGCCTCCTCGTGATTGGCGGCCTCGACGGCACGCTCTACGCGTTCCCGGCGGAGTAGGTCGCGGCGCGAACGAAAAAATATTTCTTCGCGATTGCCCGCGCGACTCGTCGCGTCGGACCTGACATCTGGCGCGGATTGCCAGCGCTACATCCGGCGACGGCCATCGCTGTGCCGCGACGGGCGGTTGGCGCGGTGGAATATTCCTGCTCCTCCGGCTTCCCACCTGCCATCCCCGCTCCTCTTCACCGCATGAACACCCCGCTGCACTCCGCCATCTCTCGCCGTTGTCTGACGATAACCGCTGCGCTTCTCCTCTCCTTTATCCGCCTGTCCGCCGCGCCGTCCGCGCCTGATCCGGTCGAGGGCAACTGGCTTGGCCAAGCCGGCCCCGCCGACAACCGCGTCACCATCGGGCTGGAGATTATACGCGAGACCAACGGCGATCTCGCCGCGTATTACATGATCGATCTCGTCAAGGCCCACCATGTGCCGATGGGTGACGCGCTGAAGTCGACCGGCCCCGGCCAATACACCTACGCGGGCGGATTGAAACTCACACTCGACGGCGAACGTCTGCTCACGACCGGTTTTCTCGACAACCACGCGACCGTCGAAATGCACCGCGTCGCCGCGATGCCCCCGCCCGAGCCGCTGCCCGTGGCGCCCGCCGGCCCCGGCCCGCGCTGGCGCACCCGCACCGGCGGCGCGCTCTTCGCCGCGCCGGCCGTGCGCGACGGCACCGCCTACGTCGGCAACGTCGACGGTGTCTTTCTCGCGCTCCGGATCAGCGACGGCGCCAAGGTCTGGGCGTTCGCCGCGGGCCGACCCATCTTCGGCGAGGCGCTCGCGACCGACGACGCCGTTTATTTCGCCTGCGACAACGGCGCTCTCTTCAAGCTCAACCGCGCCGACGGCAAGGAAGTCTGGCGCTACGATCTCGGCGACGGCCAGGTGAACCGCATCCTGCCCAATCCCTACGTCTACGACTACGACCACCAGTCGCCCCGCCCCGTGCTCGCCGACGGCGTGCTCTATCTTGGTTCCGGCGACGGCTCGTTCCACGCCGTGCGCGCCGACACCGGCGCCCGCGTCTGGCGCATCGCGACCAAGGGCAAAGTCCGCACCACCGCGCTCGTGCAGGGCGACCGCGTGTTCTTCGGCACGCTCGGCAACTCCGTCTGCGCCGCCGACCGCGCGACCGGCAAAATCCTCTGGGAATTCACCGCCGGCGACGCCGTCACGAGTTCGCCCGCCATCATTGGCGGCCGCCTCATCATCGGCGATCGCGACAGCCACCTCCATGGGCTCGATCCCGCCGATGGCCACGAAGTGTGGTCGCAGAATTGGTGGGGCTCATGGGTTGAGTCCACCGCCGTCGAGCAGGATGGCCTCGCCTATCTCGGCTCCGGCGATCTCGAAATGGTTTCATGCGTCGAGCCCGCGACGGGAAAAAATCTCTGGCGCACCGACGTCGGCGGCTGGGTCTTTGGCGCCCCCGCCGTCACCAAAAATTCCGTCTACGCCGGCGTCTCCGGCGCGCACCGCCTCGCGAAATTCTGGCTGCCGCAGGCCGCGGCGTTCGTCGCGCTGGATCGCACGAGCGGCCGTCTCCTCTGGGGTTGGCCGCTGCCGGAATCACCCGGCACTTTCCTCAAAGGCTTCATCGCTTCCCCGGTCGTCGCCGGCCACACCGTCCTCATCGGCGGCCTCGATGGCACACTCTACGCCTTCCCGGCGGAGTGACCGGCGCACCCGCCGCATCCCACCCCGCGAAAGTGTCAAATAATAGATGATATTTTTCCGGGACACCTCAGGATGAAATATCACGCGAACACCGCGGCGCGCTCGGTGGCGTTGAGCTCGCGCCATTTCCCCGGAACCAGCTCGCCGAGCGAAAAATTTCCGATGCGCACGCGCAGCAACCGCAACGTCGGGTGCCCGATCGCCGCCGTCATGCGCCGCACCTGCCGGTTTCTCCCTTCGGTCAACTCCAGCGCGAGCCAGCAATCGGGCGCGGTCTTCCGCACGCGCACGGGCGGATCGCGCGGCGGCACGCTCGGTGCCGGCTCCAAGGGACGCACGGTGCACAACCGTGTCGTGTGCTCGCCGATTTTCACGCCGCGCGCGAGTTGCGCGAGGGCCGCGTCGGTCGGGACGCGCTCGACTTGCACCCAGTATTCGCGGCGGTGCCCGGCTTCGGGATCGAGCAGCCGCGAGTTGAGTCCCGCCTCGTCGCTCAACAACAGTAGCCCCTCGGAATCCGCGTCGAGCCGGCCGAGCGCATAAACGTTGGCCGGCAGGCCAAACTCTGCGAGCGTGCGCCAACGTGAGCCGGGCTCCGGCGTGAACTGCGAGAGCACGCCGTAGGGTTTGTTGAAAGCGAGGAGCACGCGCGTTTATCGGCTCCAGCGCGCCCCGACGCAATTCCCGTCATACGCGCCAGCTGGTTTGAGCTTCCGGTTTTCACCCGGCCCCGCAAGGATTCGCGCGGCCAGCGGGTCACCGCACTCAGACCATCACCCTATCTTTCCTCCCTCCCATGCACCTCCTCCGCCCCATCCGCGAAAGCGACCTCCCCGGTCTCGTTGCCCTCGCGAAGTCCACCGGCGGCGGTCTGACGACACTCCCGCCCGACGAGGAATTCCTGGCCGACCGCATCGAGAACTCCCTGCGCGCCTTCAGCCCACGCGTGCGCAAACCGGGCGGCGAATTCTATCTCTTCGCCCTCGAGGATACGACCACGCACGAACTCGTCGGCGTCTCCGGCATCGCGTCGCGCGTCGGTGGATTCGACCCGTGGTATAGCTACGAGATCCGCCCCGAGCACCACACGCACAAACCGCTCAAGGTCGAGAAAGACATTCCCGTTCTCCACCTGAAACAGGAACACCGCGGCCCCTCGGAAATCTGCTCGCTCTTTCTCCGCGCCGACAAACGCCGCGGCGGGGTGGGTCGGTTGCTCTCGCTCGGCCGTTTCCTCTTCATCGGCGCCCACGCGAAGCGATTCACGCCGACGATCATCGCCGAGATGCGCGGCTACATCGACCAGACCGGCCAATCGCCGTTCTGGGAAGCGGTCGGCCGCCATTTTTTCCCGATCGATTTCTACGCCGCCGACGTGCTCAGCGGTCTCGGCGAAAAAGAATTCATCACCGACTTGATGCCGCGCCATCCCGTCTATGTGCCGCTCCTCGGCTCGGAAGTGCAAAGTGTCATCGGCCGCGTGCATCACGACACCGAGCCCGCCCTCGCACTGTTGCTCGCCGAGGGATTCACGAAAACCAGCGAGGTCGACATCTTCGACGCCGGTCCGCTCCTCCGCGCCGACACCGAGAAAATCCGCACCCTCCGCTCCGCGCGCACCGCCAAGGTCAAAAGCGCCGCTTTGCCGGGCGGCTGGCCCGGACAAACACCGGGCGGACAGCCGTCCACAACGGTGAACACACTCCCCGCCGACGCGCCGCTGCACCTGCTCGCGAACGGCGCACTCGATTTCCGGGCGACACTCGGCGCCGTGCTCGAGAACGCCGACGGCTCCGTCTCGCTCGACGCGACCACCGCCGCCGCCCTCAACCTCGACGTCGGCGACAAGGTCTGGATTTCCCCGCTTAGATGAAAATTTTCTCCTCCATCAATCCCGCCACCGACGAGAA
>JANXWT010000099.1 GCA_025351035.1 Opitutia bacterium
AACAGCAAGCTCAGCGCCTCCGGCGCCGGCTCGCCAATCAGCAATCCTCTCGTCAGAAAACCCGAAACCACAATCCAATCGCCGCCACTCTTGTAGCGTAATTAACCGGCCCTTGAGGTCATTGATTGAAAAACGGAGCGATCGCGAGGCGCCAAAATCAGGGCAGTTTTGGTATACTTTCGCTCAAGAATAAGTCTTTCGCACAAAATCTCGTAGCGCTTCGCATAAGAGGTGCCTTCAAATATTGGAAACGGCGGGAATTGGCTCTTCTTAAGGCCTACTGGTCGTGTTGATTTTTCCGCGTCCTCCAACAGGAAGAAATAGCCGAGCCATGGCGTCTCCTTACCCATCGCTCCTTCCCGGAACGCTGTCCAAAAATCCGTGGAATTACCGATCGCCTCTTCACTACGGTTATTGAAATTATTCCCGAAGCTTCCGACCTGAGATTTCAATTCAACCGCTGCACAAAGTCGTCCGTCACGAACGACGATCATATCCCATCGTTTTTGAGGCCGATAATAGCCGGGCAATTCGATACCGAGATTCAGCTTAATCTCTTCCTTGCTGAACCCCGCCGCTAGAGTGACTTCAGTTAGCAGGGCCAGAATCGCGTTCAGGTGTTGTCCCCCGGTGACCTCACCTCGCTTTCCCGTATCCGAAACTCCCTTGCGGCCCTGTTGCTTAAACTGCCCGCCTCGCCCGCGCCAATACGCCTTCACTGCACCGCGAACTTTCTCGGTCAATTGCTCTTTGGTCCAAGGAAACTCTTTGCGAGGCGGCATAACCGGAAAGAGAGCCTAGCCCGCTCCATCGTGCAAGCGTGGAGGCGGTCAGTTCACCGCAGCCCCGCTGCCTCAGGCTTGAGCCCGCGGGCCTTCAATGCCACGGCGAGGGCCTTCAGGTCAAGCTTGTCGCCGGGCTTCACGCCGTTGGCCTTGAACCAGCCTTGGTTCATCTCAAGGCAGAATTGGATGCTGTGGCTGCGCGACGTCACCGAGCGCTCGTCGAGCGGATACATCGGGTAGATTTCCTTCAGCTCGCCCGCCGGGTCGAGGTAGCCGATGTCGAGCGGCAGCGTCGTGTTGCGCATCCAGAAACCCTGCCGCTGCGGGGCCGTGAACACGAACAGCATGCCCTCGTCCTCGCCCATCGTCTGACGAAACATCAGCCCCTGCTCCATCTCGGCAGGGAGCGCCGCGACCTGCATGCGGACGGTGCGCGCGCCGATCTTGATGGGGAAAAAGTCCTGCACAGTCTTGGGCGGAGCGTCTTTCTTGGCTTCGTCGCCCCCACAGGCGGTCAACAGGGCGAGGGCAATCATTGATAACGTGGCGGTAAGGGAAAATCGGGAAAACATTTTTGCGTTTTGGCTGAATTGCTAGCTAATGCCCCGAAACCGCCAACTCAACCCTAGTCTCACGGTGCCCAAATCCCCTCTCCCGCCCCTGCTCTATACCGACACTCTCATCAGTCCCGACATGCTCTACTTTGGCCGCGTCGAAGTGCACGATCCCTTCATCGCCTTCGGGATGGGCGGCAGGAAATACACCGTGGTCAGCGCGCTGGAGTTCGGTCGCGTCAAGCGAACGAGCGATTTTGACGTCGTGCTGCCGCGCGAGAAATGGCTGGAGGCCGCCCGCGCGCGCTACGGTGCCAAGGCCGGACCCGCCGAGATCATCGCCTGCCTCGCCAAGGAATACCGAGTCCGCCGCTTCCGCGTGTCCGACGATTTCCCCGCGGCGCTCTTCTTGAAGCTGCGCGACCTCGGCGTGAAGCTTGCGCTCGCCAACGGCCTGCTGTTTCCCGAGCGCGAAATCAAAACCGACCGGGAAGCCGGCTGCGTCCGCGAAGGCAACCGCCTTTGCACCGTGGGCTACGTGGTGGCGGAAAAAATCCTCCGCGCCGCCCGGATCAAGGGCCGCTCGCTCCTCTGGCAGGGCAAGCCGCTCACGTCCGAGCGCCTGCGTTTCGCTATCGAAGTCGCCATCAAGGAACAGGGCGGCAACTCGGGCGACGCCATCGTCGCCGGCGGCGACCAGGCGTGCGATCCGCACGAGCGCGGCACCGGGCCGCTGCACCCGCACGAGCTCATCATCATCGACATTTTCCCGCGCGTGGTGAAGACCGGCTATTTCGGCGACATGACCCGCACCTACCTCAAGGGCACCGCCTCCGACGCGCAGAAAAAACTCTGCGCCACCGTGCGCGCCGCGCAGCTCGCCGCGATCCGCAAGGTCCGCGCCGGAGTTGACGGGAAGGACGTGCACGGCGCCGTCGTCGCGACTTTCACCAAGGCCGGCTACAAGACCACGCACGGCAAGAACGGCTCGAGGGGTTTCATCCACGGCACCGGCCACGGGCTCGGGCTCGCCGTTCACGATCCGGGTCGCCTCGGCCCCGTCTCTGCAGTGATGAAGCTCGGCGCCATCCTCACCGTCGAGCCGGGCCTCTATTATCCCGGACTCGGCGGCTGCCGCTGGGAAGATGTCGTGCAAGTCACCGCGGGTCGCGCCAAGATGCTCTCGCGTCATCCCTACGACTGGGAAATCCGCTGACCACCCGCGCATGAAATCCCTCCTCCGGAAAATCTCCCGGCTCCGCGTCCTCGTCATCGGCGACGTGATGCTCGACCACTATATCTGGGGCGACGCCCAGCGCCTCTCGCCCGAAGCGCCCGTGCCCGTGGTCGAGGTCGACCGCGATTCCTACAGCGCGGGCGGCGCGGCCAACGTCGCGCTCAACCTCGCCTCGCTCGGCGCCAAGGCCACCCTCGCGGGCTTCTTTGGCAAGGACGACGCCGGCCAGCGCCTCCGCGGCATCCTCACCCAGAAGGGCATCGCCACCATCGCCACGCCCGGCACCGGCGCCACCATCACCAAGACCCGCGTGCTCGTCCGCCGCCAGCAACTCTGCCGCCTCGACCGCGAGTCACCGCAGCACGATTACCACATCGACCCCGCACTCATCGATGCGACCTTCGGCAAGATCATCAAGCAGGTCGACGCGGTGATTTTCTCCGATTACGCGAAGGGCCTGCTCAGCGAGCAACTTGTCGCGCAGGTCTCCACGATGGCCCGTGCCCACCAAGTCTTCGTGGCCGTCGATCCCAAGCCGCGCCGCCAGTTGAATTTTCTCCAACCCGACCTCCTCACGCCGAATCGCAAGGAAGCGCTCCAGCTTGCCGGCATCGAACAGGAGCCGCACCGGTCCTTCCCCGCCGCCGTGGTCTGCGCGCGCATCTACGAGCGCTACCGGCCCAAGCACCTCGTCATCACCCTCAGTGAGGATGGCATGCTGCTCTCGCATCGCGGCAAAGCGGGCCGCGTCGTTCCCACGATCGCGCGCGAGGTCTTCGATGTCTCCGGCGCAGGCGACACCGCCATCGCCGGCCTCACGCTCGGCCTCGCCGCCGGTGCGACACTCGAGAAGGCCGCTCACTTTGCCAACGTCGCTTCCGGTGTCGTCGTCGCCAAGCTCGGCACTGCCACCGCCACGCCCGCCGAAATCCTCGCGCAGCAGCACGGCGAAAAGTGACTCCGTCCGTGAAGGCCCTGTTTCTCGACCGCGACAGCACGCTCATCCTCGACAAGGATTATCTGGCCGACCCCGCCGGCGTCGAAGTCATTGCCGGTGTGCCCGACGCGCTGCGCCGCGTGCAAGCACTCGGCTTTTTGCTTTTCCTCTTCACCAACCAGTCCGGGATCGGCCGCGGCTTTCACAGCCTCGACGATGCCCAGCGCGTCAACGAACGCATGGAGCAACTGCTCGGCCTGCCGCGCCCGATCTTCACCGAAATCTGCATCGCCCCCGAGGCGCCCGGACAGCCTTCGCTCTACCGCAAGCCCTCGCCGCGTTTCATCCACGAGATGCTCGCGAAGCACCGACTCGACCCCGCGCACTGCTGGATGGTCGGTGACCGAGAGAGCGACATCGATGCCGGCCTCGCTGCCGGCCTGCGCTCCGCCGCTCTCTGCACCGGCAAATACGACGCCGCCGGCTGGGCGCCTCGCCTCAAACCCGGCGTGCTCTGCTTCGCGAATTTTCCCGCCTTCGCCGCAACTCTTGGCTGAGAAAACACGGTCGTTTGCCTCGGCGAATATTGCATTCGTCGCAACGCCGTTGCCGGCCGCTCCCAGTTCCTCTAACCCCCTCCACCCATGAAACCCACCCGCACCATCGCCGCGTTGCTCGCCGTGCTCGCGCCGACATTTTGCCTCGGCGCCGAACCAGCCGCGCCGAACGATCCCATCATCGCCGTGCGCGCACCCATCGTGGCGCTCACGCACGCGCGCGTCATCGACGGCCGCAACCACGCCGCGTTGGAAAACCAGACGCTCATCCTCCGCGACGGCAAGATCGCCACGCTCGGCGCCGATGCCGACGTGAAGATTCCCGACGGCGCCACCGTGCGCGACCTCACCGGCAAGTCTGTGCTGCCCGGCCTCGTGATGGTGCACGAACACCTCTATTACTCGTCGTTTATCAGCGGCCCGCTTCACATCAACGAAATGGAGTTTTCGTTTCCGCGTCTCTACCTCGCCGCCGGCGTCACCTCCGCGCGCACGACCGGCAGCTTGGAACCCTATACCGACTTGGCGATGAAGAGCCGTATCGCCGACGGACGCGCCTTCGGCCCGAAGCTTCACCTCACCGCGCCTTATTTCGACGGCCCCGAATCCGGTATCGCCCAACTCCATGCCGTCGCCGACGCCGCCTCCGCCTTGCGCATGGTCAACTACTGGGCCGACGAGGGATTCACTTCGGTTAAAGTCTACATGAATCTCCCGCAGGACATCATGGCCGCCGTCATCGACGCCGCGCACAAGCGCCACATGCAGGTCACCGGTCACATCGGCAAAGTCAGCTATCGCGAAGCGGCCAATCTCGGGATCGACAATCTCGAACACGGCTTCATGGCCATGTCCGACCTCAACAAGGACCGCAAACCCGGCGACGTCTCCAATGCCCAGAACAATTACCGTGCGCTCGAAGCGCTCAGTCCCGACGCACCCGAGATCAACGACCTCATCAAGCTCCTCGTCGAGAAACGCGTCACACTCACTTCGACTCTCGCGATCTTCGAGACTTTCACCCCGGGCCGCCGTGTCGCCGGCGCCGCCGAACTCGCCACCCTTGCGCCGCCGCTGCGCGAGACCTACCTCACCACCTGGTCCGCCATCAACATCCAGAACAACCCGGTCATGAAGTCGGCCTTCGCAAAAACCATGCAGCTCGAAGCAAGATTCTTCCGCGCCGGCGGCCAGCTTGTCTGCGGCACCGACCCGACTGGCTACGGCGGCTGCATGGCCGGCTACGGCAACTGGCGGGCTATCGAGCTCATGGTCGAGGCCGGGCTGACACCACTCGAGGCAATCCAAGTCGCCACGTTCAACGGCGCGACGCTTCTCGGCATCGCCAGGGAGACCGGCAGCCTCGAGGCCGGCAAAGCCGCCGACCTCATCATCGTCAACGGCGACCCGTCCAAGAACATCGCCGACCTGCGCAAGGCCGAAATCGTTTTCAAAGACGGCACCGGCTATGATTCGAAGAAACTCTTCGACTCCGTGAAAGGCCTCGTCGGCATCCAGTGACCCGCGCGTCTCCGTCGGGGTTAATATCCCGACACGTCGTAGCACGTTCGTCACGTAATACGTGACAAACCTCGCGGGTGACGGACCGCTTGCCAAGCGCCTCCCGAGCGATTGAGTAGGCGGCATGCCCGAGCTGGCCGAGGTTGAA
>JANXWT010000101.1 GCA_025351035.1 Opitutia bacterium
CCATGGTATATGTGCGGGACTTGCCGGCATCGAGCCGCTTGAGCCGCTCGACGGCGACACGGATGTCCTCCACCTCTTCCAGGTGTTCGATCACGGCCTCGCGGGCAATCGCCGTTTTGGTCGTCCGGCGGGTTTTGGCCAGCCGCGCCAGCTTGCGATCAATCGCCGGGTTGAGTCGGAGGGTTACCATGCGCAAACGATTATTCCGGTGGGAAGCCGGCGCAAGGGGAAACACGGCGCGCCGCCGACGGAGCGGAACGCGCGGACGGGCGAGTTGACGCCGCCGGGGATGAGCTGCTGGGCGCGGGCGAAAAGATTTTCGGAAGTGTTCATGCTAATTTGTCCGAACGAGAAGAAAGATTGCGGAGGCAAAACCGGCGATACCCAAAAGTAAGAGGTGTAGGGTGCGACTCGGTGTTCTGCCGGATTTGCCAGCTCTAGATGCCATATAGAAAAACAACAAGCTGACTGCGATCAGCAGTGCGGCTGGAAAAAATCCGGGTTTCAGCTGACATATTTCTGCACGATGGGGATTCGGCGGCCGACGCCGAAGGCGAGGGGAGTGATCTTGAGGCCGGGGGCGGCTTGCTTGCGTTTGTATTCGTTGAGGTCGACTTTGCGCGCGACGTCGTGGACGACGACAGCATCGAAACCGGCGGCGATCAGGTCGCGGCGGCCGAGTCCGTCCTCGATGTAGCCCTTGAGGATCGCGTCGAGCACGGCGTAGGGCGGCAGGCTGTCTTGGTCGGTCTGGTTGGGGCGCAGCTCGGCGCTCGGCACCTTGTCGATGGTGTTGCGCGGAATGAGCCGCCCGGGGCGGCCAAGTTTCCGTTCCGCGTTTTCGTTGATCCAGCGGGAGAGCGCGTAGACCTGCATCTTGAACACGTCGGAAATGACGGCGAGGCCGCCGCACATGTCGCCGTAGAGCGTGCAGTAACCGACGGCGAGTTCGCTCTTGTTGCCGGTAGTGAGGAGGAGCGAGCCGAACTTGTTGGAGAGCGCCATGAGCAGGAGGCCGCGGGCACGGGCCTGGATGTTTTCCTCGGCGGCGTCGCGGGGGCGTCCGGCGAAGAGCGGTTGGAGCGTGTGCTCGGCGGCTGCGACGGTGTCGGCGATGGAGAGCGTGTGGTAGGCAATGCCGAGATTCTGCGCGAGGAGGCGGGCGTCGTCCTTGCTGTGCTGGCTGGAAATGACCGAGGGCAGGCTGACTCCCATGACGTTGCCGGCGCCGAGCGCTTCGGCGGCGATGGTGGCCACGAGCGCGGAGTCGATGCCCCCGGAGAGTCCGAGCAGTGCTTTTTTAAAACCGGATTTGTGCGCGTAGTCGCGCACGCCGAGCACGAGGGCGTCGTAGATGTCGGCGAGTTCGGGTTGGGCGTAAGTGAGGTGAAGGCTCGGAGCCGCAGAAATATTTTTCCCGACCTCGACGACGCGCAGATCTTCGCGGAAGGCGGCGAGGCCAGCGATGGTGGAGCCGTCGGCGGCGCACGCGACGCTGCGCCCGTCGAAGAGCAGCTCATCGTTTCCACCGATGGAATTGCAGTAGACGGTTAGGCACGCGCAGGCCTTGGCGGCGTCGGACACGAAGGTGAGTCGAACGTTATTTTTGGTGTTATACCAAGGACTGGCGGAGAGGTTGAGCAACAGGTCGATCTTTTCGCCAGCGAGCCATTTCACGGGATCGAGGCCGTAGAGCTGGCGCGTCAACACCTGCTGCTGCGCCCAGATGTCCTCGCAGATGGTGAGGCCGATGCGCAGGCCGCCGAACTCGACGATGGTCGGATGCAACCCCGGCTCGAAGTAGCGTGCCTCGTCGAAGACATCGTAGGTGGGAAGAAGGCATTTCCGCGCGGAGGCGATAATAATGCCACGATGGCAAAAAGCGGCGGCGTTGAAGGCAGTGCGGCCGTGCGCGGTGGGATTGGCCTCGGTGTAGCCGATGACGGCGGGCACGTCGCCAATCTGCGCGGCGATTTCACGGGTGGTCTGCTCGACGTCGGTGATGAAACGGCGCTTGAACAGCAGGTCGCGCGGCGGGTAACCGCACACCACCAACTCGGGGAAGAGGACGATCTCGGCGCCGTCGGAAACCAGCGAGCGGTAGGCGTCCAGGATGCGCCGGCTATTGCCGGCGAGGTCGCCAACGATGGTGTTGATCTGGGCAAGACCGATGCGCATGGAAGGAAGGGAGCAAATTGCGGGTTAATCGTCTGACTGCAAACCCCAAGCGGCGGATTCCTCAGGCAGTCCACCATACCGTCGCAGAGTATCTGCGTCGGGTGCGCATGTCACACCGGAGCGACATCCAGCCGCCGTCCGCATCAATCAGGAGGCAGCCAGCACGGACCAGTCCTCCGGGCCGTTTGCCCGGCAAGCACCGTGCCGGAGCACGGCAATTGGGTCGCAACCGTCGCGCAGAACATCACGGCCTCGCTCCGTTTTTCAATCAATGACCTCAAGGGCCGGTTAATTACGCTACAAGAGTGGCGGCGATTGGATTGTGGTTTCGGGTTTTCTGACGAGAGGATTGCTGATTGGCGAGCCGGCGCCGGAGGCGCTGAGCTTGCTGTT
>JANXWT010000125.1 GCA_025351035.1 Opitutia bacterium
GTGCGGCGCTCAAAGTCGGCGAGTCCTTCGGCGTCGTCGAGTCGGTCAAGGCCGCTTCGGATGTCTATTCTCCGGTCGCCGGCACCGTGCTCGAGGTCAACAAGGCGCTCGATGCCAATCCCGAGAAGGTCAATCAGGCGCCTTACACTGAGGCGTGGATGCTCAAACTGAAACTCGCCAATCCCGCCGACGCGAACACGCTGCTCACCGCCGCCGAATACACCAAGCTCACCAGTTGAGCGTGGCGCTGGGGCACGGCCAACTGAGCCCGAAAAGATTGGCGGTTGCGTCGAGCCGCCCCTGCGCAACCTTTCCTTTTCCATCCATGAATCGCCATCTACGTCTCTGGCTGCTCCTCGCCGCGAGCCTTAATATTTTGTTTCTCCTCCCGGCTTGTGGCAAAAACAACTCCACCCCGGGTGGTCCTTCCGTGGCTCAGCAAAAGCAACCCGTCGAAGTCGTCCCCGTTCAACGCCGTGATCTCACCGATATGCTCTCCGTCATTGGTTCGCTTGCGGCCAACGAAACCGCGCAGATTCGGCCCGAGATCGCCGGGCAGGTGCGCGCCGTGATGTTCAACGAGGGCGACCGCGTGACGAAGGGCCAGCTGCTGATGCAGATCGACGACCAGGAATTGCGCGCGCAGCTCGCGCAGTCCGAGGCGCGTTTCCGGCTCGCCGAGCTGAACCTCAAACGCAGTGAAAATCTCACGGAGTCGAAAGCCATGTCGCAGGCCGAGGCCGACCGCTTCAGCAGCGAATACGCCGGCTCGGTCGCCGAGCTGTCCGTGCTCAAGGTCCGCCTCGACAAGACTGCCATCAAGGCGCCCTTCGACGGTGTGATCGGTGCGCGCACGGTGTCACCGGGCGACTATGTCACGGCGCAAAGCGCGGTCACCACCATCGACGACCTCAGCCGGATAAAAATCGAGTTTCAGGTGCCCGAACGTTATGTCGCCAAGGTCCGCCCCGGCACGCCTTTCGTGGTGCATTCGCAATCGTCCGGTCGCGGCGACAACCTCGGTGGCGAAGTCTATTTTGTCGCCTCAATCATTGATCGGGCGACACGCTCCAGTCAGGTAAAAGGGTTTCTCACGGCGCCAGCGCCAAGTCTCAAGCCCGGCATGTTCGCCAATGTCGAACTGGTCCTCGAAATTCATTCCGCTGCCCTCACCGTGCCCGAGGGCTCCATCCTCACGTTGCCCAATGTTACCCAAGTGGTGGCCGTCCGGACCACCGGCACCGACAAGACTGCGGAATTCGTGCCGGTGCGCACCGGACTGCGCGCGCACGGCTATGTGGAAATCACCCCGCTGAAGGGTGATTTGACCGCGGGCACCGAAGTCGTCGCCTCCGGCGTCGGGGCGTTGATGCTTTTTCCCGGTGCAAAGTTGGACCCCCGGCCGTTCCGCGATGGTTCCGGTAAGACCCCTTAAGTCATGATTCTTTCGGACATCTCGATCCGCCGGCCGGTCGTTTGCCTCGTGGCCGCGATCTTGATCGTCATAATTGGCGCGCTGTCATTCCAAAAACTTCCGGTGCGCGAATATCCCAACACCGATTCGCCGGTGGTCTCGGTGCAGACCTCCTATCCCGGCGCCTCCGCGGAGGTCATCGAGTCGAAGGTCACCGAACCGTTGGAGAAGGAACTTTCCTCCATCGACGGCATCCGGGTTATCCGCTCCGTCTCCAGCGAGCAGGAGTCGAATATCACGATTGAGTTTAACCTCAACCGGGACGTCAACGAGGCTGCCAACGATGTCCGCGACCGAGTCGGTCGCGCCCGCGGCCGGCTGCCCCCGGAGGTTCTCGATCCTCGCGTGCAGAAGACCGAGGCTGATGCCAACCCGATCATGTCGATCGCCATATTCTCCGATCGCTTTTCGCGGCAGGAGCTGGCCGACATGGCCGATCGCTTTGCCGTCCAGCGCATCCAGACCGTGCCCGGCGTCGGCAATGTCGTCATCCGCGGTCCGCGCTACGCGATGCGTCTGTGGGTCGACACCGACCGGCTTGCGGCCTACGGTCTCACGATCACTGACGTCGAGCGCGCGCTGCGCCAGCAGAACGTGGATATCCCCGGCGGCCGCATCGAGTCCGTCGCACGGGAGTTCACGGTCCGCACTCAGGGCAACATGCGCGAGGTGTCTGAGTTCGAGAATCTCATTTTGGCCTCGCGGGGCAACTATCAGGTGAAATTCACCGATATCGGCCGCGTCGAACTCGGCTCGAACGACTACCGCAGCGAAGTGTTTTTCAATGGCCGTCAAGCGGTCGGCATCCAAATACTCCGCCAGTCCCAAGCCAACATCCTCGACGTGGCCAACGGCATCAAGGCGCTCCTGCCCGTGATCAAGCAGGACATGCCCGAGGGCGTCGAGGTGCAACTCGGGTTTGACAGCTCGGTGTTCGTGGACCGCTCCGTTCGCGAGGTCTACAAGACGCTCTGGGCGGCATCGCTGCTTGTCGTGTTGATGATCTATCTGTTCCTGCGCAACTGGCGTGCCACGTTCATCCCGTTGTTGGCCATTCCGGTTTCGTTGATCGGCTCGTTCGCGGTGATGTCGGCGCTGAATTTCACCGTCAACGTCCTGACCCTGCTGGCGTTGGTGCTCGCCGTCGGTCTCGTGGTCGACGACGCGATCGTCATGCTCGAAAACGTCTACCGACGCATCGAGGGCGGCGAGCCACCCATCCAAGCGGCGGTCCGCGGATCCCGGCAAGTCGCGTTTGCCATCATTGCGACCACGCTCACGCTATTCGCGGTCTTTCTGCCCGTCGCCTTCCAGTCAGGCCAGACCGGGCGGTTGTTCTACGAGTTCGGCGTCACGCTGGCCATCTCAGTGGTCGTGTCAGCGTTCGTGGCACTGACACTCACACCGATGCTCTGCTCGCGAATGCTCCGTTCGCACCACGGTGAGCACGCCGCCAAGCAGAGCTGGTTCTATCGGAAGACCGAGCCGTTCTTTGAAGGTTTGAACAATCTCTACGCTCGCACGCTCCGGGCCTCGCTTCAGGCCCGTTGGTTTGTCCTGGGCGGTGCGCTGCTCGTTGCCTTGCTGGGCCCGTGGTTCTACGGATTGCTCCAACGCGAGCTGACGCCCATCGAGGACCGCGGTGTGCTTATTGCCAATTTCATCGCGCCGGTCGGTTCGACTCCCGAATACTCGCTGCGTTACTCCGCCCAGATGGAGCAGCTCATCCTCGCCGTCCCCGAAATGGACCGCACTTTCCGACGCACCGGCGACGGCGGTGGCAGCCGCGCCTTCGTCTTCGGCACGCTCAAGCCGTGGGAAGAGCGTTCGCGCAAGACCCAGGACGTCATCGCGGAGTTGCGTCGCAAGATGCAGTCCGAGATCACCGGCGGGCAGGCCGCACCATCGCCCGTGCGCCCGTTCGGCCAACGTGGTGGCAACGCGGGCGTGCAAATGGTCCTGCAAGGCAGCGATTTTGACCAGCTTCAGAAACTCGCCTCGCAGATGGTCGACGAGATGCGGAAGGGCGGGCTCTTCTTCCAGCCGCGCTTTGATCCCCAGCCGACCAAGCCGCAGCTCGACGTGCGCATCGACCGCGCGCGAGCGGCCGACCTCGCGGTCGCCGTCTCCGACGTCGCCACGACCCTCGAGTCGCTCTTCGGCGGACGGCGCGTGACCCAATTCCAACGCGGCAACCAGCAATACGACGTGATGGTGCAGGTGGCCGACGAGGACCGGACCACCCCGTCGGACCTCAGCCGGGTTTATGTGAAGTCCACGACCGGCAGCCTCGTCCAGCTCAGCAACCTTGTCACGGCCAATGAGAGCGTCGTGGCGGAGAATTACCCGCACTTCAACCGTCTGCGCTCAGTCACGGTCAGTGGCCAAATGGTCGCGGGCAAAACCCTTGGCGACGGCGTGGAGTTTCTGAAGGGCCGGGCCGACGAGATTTTGCCCCAGGGATATGTTTATTCCTGGGACGGCGAGACGCGCGATTTTGTGGAGAGCGCGCGCGATACCGGACTGCTCTTCACCTTGGCGCTGGTGTTCACCTTCCTCATCCTCGCGGCGCAATTCGAGTCGTGGCTGCATCCGGTCACCATCTTCACCGGCGTGGCCCTCGCACTGTCCGGCGGGGTGATCGTGCTCTATTGCACCCGGTTCTGGGGCGCACCGATGACGGACAACCTCTACTCACGCTTCGGGCTCATCATGCTCATCGGCCTGGTGGCCAAGAACGGCATCCTCGTGGTCGAATTCGCCAATCAACTACAGCTCGCCGGCAAGGACGCCTACACCGCCGCCTACGAGGCGGCGACCCTGCGCTTCCGCCCGATAATCATGACGGCCATCTCGACCATCCTCGGCGCGGTGCCGATCGCCTTCGCCCATGGCGCGGGTGCCGAGACGCGCAATCCCCTCGGCATCGTCGTTGTCGGCGGCCTGGGCATCGCGACCTTGTTAACGCTCTTTGTCGTGCCGATCTTCTACATTTTGGTCGACCGGGCCTGCGTGAAGTTTACGGGTCACTCCAGCGCCCACGGCCTGAAGAAAGCCGCCGAGATCGAACGCGAGACCAACGAGTCAGCCGCCGAAGTGGCGCACGCGAAGTAGCCACGACGCACAGCTATCACAGCGGTATTTTTTCGCACACGATGAAACCGGCGCCTGATGATCTTGAGCAACGAAGACCTGTGGGGCGGGCTCTATCCGATCTATTTCTCGACACAGACACTTCTCTTTCGAGAGCGTGGCGCATCGACATCTTAGCGTCGTCGCCATATTCACTCGATGAGTTGCAGGAGATTCTAATCGACGAG
>JANXWT010000142.1 GCA_025351035.1 Opitutia bacterium
AGCTGCACCGGAACAACGAGATTTCGGCGATGCGCGCGGCGGGTTTCAATATTTTCCGCACGACCCGCGTGCTGTGGTTCGCGTCGATCCTGTTCTGTGGCGTGTCGCTGCTGCTCAACGCCCGCGTCGTGCCATGGTCGGTGGAGACGTCGCGCCGGCTGCTCGAGAGTTTCCAATATCGCGCCGAGGCGCGCAAGATGCCGGGCGGCATGCTCGGCGTCGTGACCGGCGTGGCCTTTGACAACCAGCCCCAGCACCGGATGTGGTTCATCAACCGCTACAGCCGCTTCGCGGAAAAAGCCTACGGCGTCACGGTGTCCGAGCTCGACGCCAAGCGCCGGGAACGCACGCGGCTGATGGCGCGCGAGGCGCATTACGACACGGCGAAGCACCATTGGGTGTTCACCGACGGCCGCGAAATCTGGTTCGACCCCGAGCAAGGGGAAATCATGCGCTCGGTGGCTTTCGCCGAGAAGACCGTGCCGCATTTCACCGAGGAGCCGGGCCTGATGCTGCTCATCGACCGCAACCCGCGCGACCTGTCGTTCTTCGAACTGCAGCGAATCGTCGATTATTTCACGGTGGAGGACAACCCGAAGCTCACGCGTTACGCCGTGCGTTACTACGGGCTGATCGCCGACACGCTCGGACCGCTGATCATCCTCGCCATCGCGATTCCGTTCGCCATCGCCGGCGTGCGCGTCAGCCCCGCGGTCGGCGTGTCGAAGTCAATCGGCCTGTTTTTCCTCTATTACCTCCTGACCAATTTCGCGACGATCCTCGGTGGCAAGGACTACCTCGACCCGGTCGTGGCCGCGTGGATGCCGAACCTCGCGCTCATCGGCCTCGCGACGTATTTCTTCGGGCGGATGCGCTAAGTCCGCAGATACGAGGCCCCGTTGATGTCGATGATGCAGCCCGTCATGGCGGCGGGGGCGTCGAGGGCGAGCCACGCGATGGTGTCGGCGACTTCCTCGGGCGTGGCGACGCGGCCGAGCGGATGCTGGGCCATGACCTCGGTGCGGTTTGGGCCGGTGAGGCTGTCCTTCGCCATGTCGGTGTCGACCCAGCCTGGAGCGATGGTGAAGACATAAATCCTGTCGGGTGCGAGTGCCTTGGCGAGTGATTGGCCGAAGGAGTTAAGGCCGGCCTTGGAGGCGCCGTAAGCCGGCGCGGTGGGCTCGCCGCGAAACGCGCCGCGCGAGGTGATGTTGATGATGCGCCCCGTGCCGAGTGCGCGCATCTGCCGGGCGGCGAGGAACGCCAGATGGGCCGGACCATTGAGATTCGCCGAGATCGTGCGCTGCCAGGTTTTTTCCCACTCGGCGAAATCGACCGTGCGTGGGTCGTGTTCCTCGTAGAGTCCGGCGTTGTTCACCAGCACGTCGAGACGGCCGAATTGTTTCAGCACCGAGTCGATGAGCGTGGCGCACGCGGCCGGGTCGGACACATCGGCTTGAAAAAGCGCGTGCCCGCTGCCCGGCAACGATGCGAGGGCGGCGCGCGCGGCGGGGTTGTTGCGGTGGTAGTTGAGCGCGACCCGCACGCCGCGGGTGGCGAGTTTTTGCGCGGCGGCGCGGCCGATGCCGCGTGAAGCGCCAGTAACGAGGGCGACGGGGGAATGCGGGTCGGTCACGAAGCGAGTCCAGCGCGCGCCCGGTCCCGCGACAAACTCAAAGTGCTCAGGCGCTCAGCAGGCGAAATCCGCGGCCGGCATCGGCCAGTCCGAGCGATTTGACGGCTAGAGTGACAGTCTCGTCGTGGCAGCCAATGAATTCAAGGAGGCGGCAGACGAAGCGGCGGCGGGTGGCGTCGTCGATCGTCATCACGGCCCAGAACTGCGTGCCGTCGATTTGGCGGGCGTGGTTCCGCTCGCGGACTTCGTGAATCTCGTCGCGATTGAGCGCGAGGTAGCGGAGGCCGCTTTCCTGATGCGAGATGAAATCAGCGAAGTCGCAACTGTAGTTTTGGGCGGCCCAAGCGAGGAGCGCAAGATAGCGTTCGACGGGGTCGGCGAGCGCCGTGAACTCGACGTTGACGAGGAAAAACAGGAGGTTGTCGCCGGAGAGCGGCGGCCGGTCGGCCCCAAGCATGGTGGCGAGAGCGACCGCGGGGGAAACGTTTTTTGCGGCGGCCAGCCGCTGGAGAGCCGCATAGGCTTCGTCGCTCAATTCGACGTGTTTCATGCGCATAATGGAGCGCATTTTTCCCGCGGGGGCAATCGCGCAGCGACGAAAGGCGATGCTTTTTCGACGAGCACGCGGCTGAGTGCGTTCATCCCGGTTTTCCCGAAAGCGGGATGGCAGCTTGAACCGTGCGCGGCGGCTGGCACAGTGCGCGCATGAGAACGGCATTGATCGCGGGTGCGAGCGGACTGATTGGTGGACGATTGCTCCGGCAATTGCTTGCTGCGCCGGAATACGGCCGTGTGGTCGCGGTCGGCCGCCGGCCGCTCGACGAGTCGCACCCGAAGCTTACCCAAGTCGTGGCGGATTTTTCCGAGTTGGAGCGCGCCGCGGATGAGCTGCGTGGCGACGATGCGTTTTGCTGCCTCGGCACGACGATCAAGATGGCGGGCTCGCGGGAAGCTTTCCGAGCGGTCGACCACGGCGCGGTGCTGGCCTTCGCGTGGGCGGCGCAGCGCGGCGGGGCGCAGCGGTTCTTCACGGTGTCGTCGCTCGGCGCAGACGCGGCATCGCAGGTTTCCTACAACCGGGTGAAGGGCGAGACGGAGGAGGCGCTGCGCGTGCTTACTTTCGGCACGCTGGGGATTTTCCGGCCGAGCCTGCTGTGCGGGCCGCGCCGGGAGTTTCGTCTGGGCGAAAGAATCGCGCAGGGTGTCATGGCGTTCGCCGGGTCGCTGTTGTTTGGCGGTTGGCGGAAATATCGGGCGATCGAGCCGGAAGTCGTCGGACGGGCGATGCTGAGGTGTTCGTTCGGCGCGCCGCAACGCGGCATGCTTGTGTTCGAGTCCGACGAGATCGAGGATCTCGGGCGCTGATCAGACGTCACTTGTAGGCAAATCGACAACAAGTACGGGGCGGTCTCAGGGGCGGATGCTTTCGACGAAGACAATGCGTCCGTCGCGCACGGTCATGATGGCGGCTTCCTTCACGGCGTTGCGCTGGGCGTCGAAGGTGGTGCGCCCGGTGACGCCGGGAAAATTCCGGGTGGCGGCAAGGGCGGTGCGCACGGCGGCGTGCTCGGTCGAACCGGCGCGGGTGATCGCGTCGGCGACGAGCCGCACGGTGTCGAAGGTGAGCGCGGCGAGTCCGTTGGGGATCAGGTGATGGCGGGTCTGAAAACGGGCGAGGAAGGAGCGCACGACGGGGTCGTCGTTTTCCGCGGAGAAATGCGTGGAATAGCAGGTGCCGTTGAGCGCAGTGCCGCCGATTTCGAGAAATTGCGGCGCCTCGTAGCCGTCGCCACCCACGAAGGGCAGCGCGATGCCCAGTTCGCGCGCTTGTTTGGCGGCGAGCCCGATGTCGACGTAATAGCTCGGGAGGAAGATCAGATCGGGCGTGGCAGGACGAAGCGCGGTAAGCTGAGCGCGAAAATCCTTGTCGCCTGCGGTGTATTGCTGGCGGGCCACCACCTCGCCGCCGAGACCAACAAAGGTGCGCTGAAAGGCCGCCGCGAGTCCGGTGGAGTAAGGCGCGGAGACATCGACGAGCAGGGCCGCCCGCCGCAGCCCGAGGCGGCGATAGGCGTAGGTGGCGAGCACATCGCCCTGGAAAGGGTCGGCAAAGCACATGCGAAATATGCAGGTGCCCATTTCGGTGACCCGCGGATTGGTCGAGGCGGGAGACACCATGGGCACGCCGGCGGTCTGCGCGATCGGGGCGGCTTCCAGCGAGCGCGACGACGAGCATTCGCCGATCAGGGCGACCACGTTGTCGCGGTTGATAAGTTTTTTTGCGGCGGTGGCCGATTCACCGGCTTGCGAGCGGTTGTCCGCAATCACCAATGCAAGCGGCCGGCCGAGCACGCCGCCGGCGGCATTGATTTCTTCGACGGCGAGTTGGGCGCCGCGGAGCGAGGTCTCGCCAAAAGAGGCGTCGCGGCCGGTCATCGACATGAAGAAGCCGAGCTTGATCGGCTCGGCCGCTTGGACGGAGAAAGCAAGGAGTGCGCTGGCGAGCGCCACGCGGCACCGGAAGGAGGGCGTTATCATGACCAGTTGCAGTTAACAAAGCGGACGCAGCGGACGCGGACGGAAAGGGCGCCGTTGGGGACCATGGTGGTCAGCTCCAGTTGTAGTTAAAGCTCACGCTGATCCGCTCGGCGGTCGTGCGGTTGGGGGTGACTTCGTGGCGCAGCCAGCTCTCGAAAAGTATGACCTGTCCGGCGCGTGCGGGGAAGGTGAGGTGCGTCTTGTTGGCGAGCCTCGCCGAAGAAAGTTTGGGCGGCGCGGCCATGAACTTGCTCAGACGGGGATCCTCGAACTTCAGGCCGGGGCAGCCACGGGGCGTCACGACATAGTAAGTGCCGCTGACGAACGACAGCGGGTGCAGGTGCAGGCTGTGTGCCGAGTGCTCGGGCATGATGTTCACCCAGAAATCAGTCATCGCGATTTCGCGTCCGCGCAGGTCGAGGTCGAGCTGTCGGGCGAAGCGCCGGACGTGCATCGTGAGCTTGCGCTCAAGTCCGCCAAAAGTGGACGAAATTTTGTGCAGTTGGTTGAGGGTCGCGTAGGAGGTGTAACCGCCCGGATAATTCTTGGCCGACCAGCGCCGGCCGGCGGCGTCATAGTCGCGGATGCGGTGGCATTCGTCGGCGAGCTCCGCATTGAAACGGATCAGTCCCGTCTTTTGCAGCGGCTCGTGATAGATCAGGGTCGGGAACAAGGCGCGGGTCGGCATGGCGTTGACATTCACGGCTTTTGGGCCACGCGACGCAATCTGGAAGACGGTCTTACTTCGGCCTGCCGAGACTTTCAGGGAGCAAAGACGATTTTTCAATTGAACTAGGGTGAAACCCCTGTTCCATCGCCGCCTTTTATGAAACACACCACTGCCAACACGACTGCGTGCCGCCTCCTGGCTGGCGCGATCCTCTGCCTGATTTCGACCAGCGTCTTCGCCACTGATCGCATCGAATTGACCGACGGCTCCATCGTCATGGGTAAGCTCCTCTCCGCAGACGGCGGCAAACTCAAGGTCGAGACCGCCTTCGCCGGCACGATTGAAATCGCCCAAGCCAAGGTGAGAAGTTTTGCCACCGACGACACCGTGGTGGTCGGCTTGAGCGGAGGCAGCACCGTGCAGGGCAAGGTCGAGATGACCGACCGCGGTATCAAGATCGTCGCCCAAGACGGACAGATGAGCGCGGCGACCGGTAACGTGGCCGCCGTCTGGCGCCCGGGTGCGGACAGCCCGGAGGTCACAAAGCTCAAGGCGGAGAACTCCGCCAAGACGCGCAAATGGGCCTACGAATCCAGCGTCGCCATCGCGGGCCGTTCCGGGGCCTCCGAGAAATTCGGCGCCGCGGTCGGCTTTAAAGCCACGCTCGCCAGCTCCGAGGACAAATTAATTTTCGCCGCCGCCGCCGAGAAGGCCAAGGAAAACGGCAAAGAAACCGCCAACAGTCAGAAGGGTTCGGCCGATTACTCCGCGTTCTTCAATCCCACCAACGTCTGGTATGTCCGCACCGGGTTGGAGAAGGACAAGATCAAGTCGCTCGACCTGCGTTCGACCTCGGCGTTCGGTATTGGTCACAAGATGATCCACACCGCCGTGCAAGACCTCGAGCTGCGTTTCGGCGTCAGCTACATCTACGAGACCTATTCGAACAATACGAAGTTCGACTCGCCCGGTCTCGATCTCGCGTTCCTCCACTCCTACCAGTTCTCGAACGCCAAGCTCGCGAACACGGTCACGTTCAATCCCGCGTTCAAGAATTTCTCGAATTACCGGTTGCACCACGAGTCGACGGTCGAGTTCCCGCTGGGCGCGAGCTTGTGGAAATTGCGCATGGGTCTCGCCAACGACTACCAGAGCAAAGTCACGCCGGGCGTCGAGCGCCTCGACACGACTTACTTCACCAGCCTTGTGCTGAACTGGCAGTAACGGCGCCCGGCCTTAGGGGGTTCCTCGGCGGGGCCGCCCTGTCCACTGGAATTTTCACAGTGATCCAGAGGTCAAAAAAACTTTCCTGCGACCGCAGAGTGGTCATCCGTCACTCTTTCTTGAGGAGAAACGGCAGCACTTGGCTGTAGATTTGGGCGGAAATGACAGTGGGGGTTTCGTCGTCATCGAAATCCTCCGTCCAGAGCGTCACGCCGTCGCTGGCGCGCTGGAGCGTGGCGCGGAAAACTTCCGAACCGTCCTCCGCTTTGATCATCTTGCCGCTGAGCACGAGGCGGGCACCCACAAATTTGGCCCGATCAACAGGTGTCGAATCGCCGGGCGTGCCCTTGAGCGGCAATGCGCTGAGATGAACCTTCAGTTCGCCGACCGTGATGAGCTGTGCGTAGAGCGCCTTATCCACCTCCTTGGCGAGCGGACCGCCGGTAAAAGAGAGATAATCGAGATCGGGCGGACCGGAGGATTTCCTGCCATTGGCTCGGCTTTGGGCGGTTGCGGCGAGGGCGTCCCTCACGGCTTGTTTCACCGTGGCGGGATCGTAGTTGCCGGTTTCCTGATTTTTCGCGAGCGCGTCCACGACGGCCTCGGCCTTGCGTGCCCGTGTCGGCTCTTTGTCAGTGGAGCAGCGGGTGCAAGTATTGAGTGCGGAGAGCACGAAAACGATCCAGAGGCAGAAGCGGACCCAGCGCGGCATTTTCTTCCAGATCCGCGTGAGCCAGCGCCACCATTCTTTTCCGGCAGGAGGAGACAGATCTTCTTCGGCTACGGCCGCGGGCACCGGTGGGATCGCAAAGGGCGCGCGAGTGGCGGTGGCGCGCGGCACGGTAGTCATTGGCTTGTGTATCTGATGCGAGCCTCCACTGAGGAGACTCCGGCACAGATCGTTGAGCGCCGCGGTAGGTTGTCCGCCGGGCGCGTGCAGCCATTGCACACTGAGAAATTGGTCGGGCACTCGCGCCGTGTTTTCGTCGACGTCGTCGATCGTTACCGGCAGGAGATAAATCACATCGTCCGCCATGTCCTGTCGGCGTTCGACGCCCATGCGCCATTCGCGGCGGAAATAGCCCTCGGCGCGAGCGTTGGTCGTCGCCGAGATGATCGGCATGAAGTAGGTGCACTCGCGGATCTGGCGGCGAATTTTCCGGTCCCATGCGTCACCGCCGCTCAGTTCGCTTTCGTCATACCACACCTCGAGCCCAGTGGCGCTGAGCGCGTCGCGCAGCAGGCGCACAGCTTGCCGGTCCTCGGAAGCGTAGCTGAGGAAAACGCTCGGGGCGTTGGTCGGGGGGGTATTTTCGGGAGACGGCATCGGGCGAATGGGCGCGGCTGGTGTCATCGAATACCGTTGGTGGGGCAGGTGGCCAGCAAGAACCTTGCGGTCAACGTCCGCAAACATGCGACGTCGGACCCGGTCACGGACCGGCTGAGAAGTTCCCTCCCGGTCAATCCAGCGTCACCATCTGTGTGCTAACGCGCGTCGGCTCGGCCTCGAGCGTGTAGGCGAGCAGCACGCGCTTGGCATCGACGACAGTGCTGCGCGGAAATCCGCCGGCGCGCGCGTCGGTGGCGGCCGCGAGCAATTGCGGCTCCGCGAGCTGGCCATTCGGTGAAACCGTCCGAAGGTAGATGCCGCCGATCTTGCCGTCAGCCGCACCCGTCTCCAGCCACGTGATCACGGCAGTGCCGTCGGCGAGGAGCAGATTGTCGACGCGGCCTTGCGGCTTGCCAAGATCGAGACGGAGGGACGGACCGAACGTGGCGCCGCTATCGGAGGAAATTTTCGTGAGCACTTGCGGCTGGTTGTGTGCCGCCGTGAACCACGTGGCGACCAACTGCCGGCCGCGGGCGAAGAGTTGCGGGCCGTTCACCGGGCAACCGGCAATGTGCCATTGGTCGTCTTGGAGCGAACGGGGTTTAGTCCACTGGCCGGCGCGATATTCCACGAGACGGATGTCGCGCACCTCGTCGGTAGTGCGGCCACGATACGCAGCGACCACGCCGGCGGGAGTGACGGCCATCGTGATCTGGCAACAGTCGCATACGGCATCATCAACCAGCACATCGGGACCTTCGGCGCCAATGAAATTGGCGTAGAGCGACTGACGGTCGCCGTTGGTGGCGCGGTGGCGGGAGTCGAGCCACAGTGCCAGCACGCGACCATCCGGCATCGGCTGCAACGCGACAAATTCTACCGACTCGCTTTGCGTCGTGACGCGGCGTGGGGCGCTCCACGTGACGCCGCCATCGTGCGAGGTGCTGAACTCCGGATGGTAGGAACCGCCATGGTGCGCTGCTGCGCTGCTGTTCGCGGCATTCACGGACCACACCGCCGTCAGACGGCCACGGGCCTGGGCGGCGAGCACCGGGAAGTCGGCCCAGTTGACCATCCAGCCTTTGCCTTGGGCGATGAGCTGCGCATCGGCCCAGCGATTCTGCTCCAGAAGCGCCACGTGGTCTCTGGGGGCAAAATCGAAGGTCGGAAGCTGACCCTCGCGCCGCAG
>JANXWT010000150.1 GCA_025351035.1 Opitutia bacterium
TTTATCAAGGCGCGCTGCCTGGCCTGTTGAAAACGAAACGCAGCCCCACCGCGCCGTATCTGCGCGAGAAGCTGAAAAAATAAGCGGCCCGCGGCCCGTCAGGAGCCGGGCCCTCCAGCCAGCGGCAGACTCGGCGCGATCTCCAGCGCCAGTCCGGATTTATCAACGCCGCCCGCCTCGCGCTCCACCCAGGCGGCAAAAGCAATCATGCCGGCGTTGTCACCAGTATGCGCCGGCTGCGCGCGATGAAAAGCAACGCCCCTCTCCGCCGCGACACGACCGAGTCCGTCCTGCAAAGTGCGATTGTTCGCGACGCCGCCAGAGAGACCAAAACTGCGATAACGCCGTCGTTCCAAGGCCAGCGCGGATTTACGCGTGAGCGCTTCGAACACGGCGGCTTGATAACTGGCGCAGAGGTCAGCCTGGCGGCGTTCGATCTCGGCGGGCGACATCTTCTCGAGCTGGTAGCGGAGGCTGGTCTTGAGTCCGGAAAAACTGAACTCGAGCGTCGACCGCTGCGCGACGGCCTTGGGGAAGGCGAAGGCCGTGGGATTGCCGTCCTTGGCCAGGCGCTCAACGAGCGGACCGCCGGGGTAGCCGAGGCCGAGGAGTTTCGCGCCCTTGTCGAGGGCCTCGCCCGCCGCGTCGTCCATCGTCGCCGAGATGAGGCGGAGCCGGCGCTGCTCGTCGATGGAGAAGAGCGCGGTGTTGCCGCCGGAGACCAGCAGCCCGAGGTGCGGAAACAATTCCGCGAAGGCGGTCTCGAAAGTTGCCGGATCGGCCGCGTGCAAACCGATGAACGGCGAGAAGGCGTGCGCGCGCAGGTGGTTGATGCCGACGACGGGCACGCGCCACACGAGGCCGAGGCTCTTCGCCGTGGCCAGCCCCATCGCGAGACACGCCGCGAGGCCGGGACCGCGGGTGACGGCGATCTTGGCAAAAGCAGTTGCGGGGGTCGTCGCGAGCGCACGTTGCAGCAGCGGGCCGAAATGCTGGAGGTGCTCGCGACTGGCGAGTTCGGGCACCACGCCGCCGTAGGCTTCGTGCAAGGCAATCTGACTGTGCACCCAGTCGCCAATGAGACCACGCGCCGGATCAAAGATCGCGACCGCCGTCTCGTCGCAGGAACTTTCGAGCCCGAGGATCATGGCGTCGGTCTCCCGGCGGGCGGCGCAAGTCTCAGAATTTTGCAGCGCGCTGTAGGGGCGGTTTTACGCCGCGATCTCAATGCCCCATCGCGGCGTAAAGCCGCTCCTACGGTCGACCAAGACAAAGCCCGCGCAAAAGAGGAGCAAGGGCGCAGCAAGTCTGCGCCCCTACGAAGGCCAAGCGCCGCACGGCGGACCCGGCGGGTCCGCCCTACCAGTCCAAACAGATTCGAAGACACCAGGATCATTTGTTGGCCGCGCGGACGGCGAGGACGCCGGCGAGCACTTCCTGTGCGGCGCGCAGTTGGATGTCGTCGACTGGCTGGAAGCCGAAACGGTCGGCGAAATCCGCCGGGACCGCGAGGTCATTACGCGCATCCTGCAAGCGGACCTTCGCCTCGTCGTCAGGCGACAACTCGACCTCGACTTGCGGCAAAATGCCCTTTTCATGAAGACTCACTCCGCTGGGCGTGTAATACTTCGCGGTGGTCAGGCGCAGGCCCTCGCCGTTCTTCAGCGCGATCACGCTTTGCACCGAACCTTTGCCAAATGATTTTTCGCCAACGATGACCGCGCGCTTGGTGTCGCGCATCGCGCCGGTGACAATCTCCGCCGCGCTGGCGGTGCCACCGTTGATGAGAATCGCGACCGGATACGTGCGGCGGTGGTGGCTGCCGTCAGCCAGGTGGTTCTCCCGCGACTCCGGAGTGCGGCCCTGCGTATAGGCGATGAGTTCACCGCGGTCGAAAAACGCGTCGCACACATCGACGGCGGCATCGAGCAATCCGCCCGGGTTGTTGCGCAGGTCGATGATGAGCGCGCGCAGGCCCTGTTTTTCGAGTGTCGCGAGGGTCTTGGAGAATTCCTCGCCGGTATGATCGCTGAACTGCGTGATCTGGATGAAGCCGATGCCATCAGACTGAAGCTGCGCATGCCGCACGCTGTCGACGCGGATGCGTTCGCGTTCGAGTGTGTAGTCGAGCGTCCGGGCCTGGGCGGG
>JANXWT010000154.1 GCA_025351035.1 Opitutia bacterium
AACGCGAGGTGTCGTTGCGGCGGATTTCGTCCTGCAAGGCCAGGATCATGTTTTCTTGATCGGATATCGTCAGTGCTTTCATTGCACGGACGATAACCCAGGCCACCACAATAGGCAATTACTTATGACGTTGTGTTTAGATGACCAATCCGTCCGCCCGGCACTCGCGGGCAATGTCATATAATAGATGACATTGCTCGGGGCACACCGGGAGGGAGGGCCTGTGGAGTTCGGATGGCGTCAACGCAGAACGCGGCGGAGATTGTCGCACACAATGGCGGCGGCGACGGCGGCGTTGAGCGACTCGGCGGCGCCAAAACGCGGAATGGCGACGCGCTGGGTCAACCGCGCCGCGACTTCCGGTGAAATGCCACGGCCTTCGCTGCCGATGATAATCACGGCGTTGCACAGCGGCGGCAGCGTATGGACATCGTCGCCCACGAGATCGCAGCCGAGCACCGGCACCGTGACACCCGCGAGCGCTTCCGCGAGCGGTGCCGTGTGCACGGCGATGCGCACGAATGAGCCCATGCTGGCGTTGACAACTTTCTGGGAAAACAAATCCGCGCAGTCCGGCGAGAGCAACACGCGGTCGAGCGCGAACCAGTCGGCGATGCGCAGCAGCGTGCCGACGTTGCCGGGGTCTTGGATGCCGTCGAGCGCGAGGGTAATCCCGCGATTGAGGGCACCGGGTGCGGGGGGCTTTCTTTCGATACGACCGACGGCGAGGACGGTCGACGGCGTGGGGTAGTGGCTCGCGCGGGCCATTTCCTCGGGAGTGATTTGCCGGACGTTGGGGCGGGCACCGGCGAGACTGGGCCACGCCGCCGTGGCATAGAGTTCGACGAACGGAAACCCCGCCGCCAACAGTTCGCCGACGACCTTTTCGCCCTCGACGATGAAAAGTCCCACGAGCTCGCGGTGTTTCTTGTCGCGCAGGTCGCGGAGACGGGAAAGCTCGGCCTTGGTCAGCGGCATGGCGCGAGCAGAGCAGGCGCGCCGCAGCTTGCCAACGCGCAAGTGCTGCCGGCCGGGTTTGTAGTCTATTGGATTACAAGTGTCATCCGGGGCACCGACATTTGCAGGCTTTCCAAGCGCTCGAGCGCGGTTATGCTGCGCGGCAATGAAACGCCACGCCCATTGGATTGCCCTGCTCTGTGTCGCCGGTCTGTTGAGTGGGCCTTTGTGGGCGGCGGCTCCGGCTGCACCCGCCAAATCCGGCGACGTGCCTTCTGCCGGACTGGAGTTTGCCAAGATGGCGACGCAGGTGACGGGAATCGCGATCTCGCCACTGCTCGGCGTGAGCACGGTTGGCGCCTACCAATGGTGGGGCGCGCACACCGAAGCGGAGAAAGCGGCGCTGCCGTGGTTCGCCAACCCACTTGTGTGGGGCACCGGCCTGCTGCTCGTCGGGGCCTGCGCGGCGAAGGACACTTTCGGCGCGGCGATTCCGCCCGGTCTGAAGAAACCTTTCGATGTGCTGGAAACAGTGGAAAACAAGATGAGCGGACTCGTCGCGACGGGTGCCGTGCTCCCGCTGATGGTCAATGCGATGTCGCATCGCCTCGGCGCGCCAACCGCTGAACTGGGCCACCAGTTGCACAGCGGGCTCGCGATGATTCAACTCGGGGCGATCGACACGTCTTGGTTGCTCAACCTTCTGCTCGTGCCGCTCTCGGTGGTCGTGTTCGCCATCGTCTGGCTCGCTTCACATGCGATCACGGTGCTCATTTTGCTCAGTCCGTGGGGTGCCGTCGACGCCGTGCTGAAATCCGCGCGCACCGGGCTGCTCGCGCTGGTCACCGCGACCGCTTACATCGACCCCGTCGTCGGCGCGACGCTCTCCGCCGTCATCATCATCATCGCCTATTTTGTGGCCGGCTGGGCGTTCCGGCTGACGACCTTCGGCAGCGTCTTCTGTTGGGATTTTTTCACCGGACGCCGGAAACGGTTTCAACTCGCGGCGGACAACAACTGGATCTTTACCGCGCGGGTGATCGAAGGCGTGCCCGTGCGCACCTATGGCCGGCTGCACCAAGGACCGGACGACAAGCTCACGCTGCTGTTCCGTCCTTGGCTCGTGCTGCCGGAGCGCAGCGTGCCTGTGCCGCGCGAGGGGCTTGTCGTCGGCCGGGGTGTTTTTTATTCGGAAGTGCTCGGTTTTGAAAAGGCGGCCGACAAACCGACGACGCTGTTGCTGTTGCCGCCGCGTTACGTTGGCCACGAGGAACTCTTCGCCCGCACTTACCACATCTCCGGCACCTGCGAAGTCGGCCTGCGCCGGGCGTGGAGCTGGATCCGCGAGGCGCTCGGTTTCGGCGCAAAAAAAATGACGCCCGCCACGGCCTAAGTAGCGGACCCGTTGATTCCGCCCGGCCTTTTTCGCACGGCCAGCCAGTTGACGAGGGCGATGAGGGCGACGCCGCCGAGGATGGTGATTTGCGTGACGCCGAGGCGGCTGCCCATCAGCACGCCGAGGGCGATGCCGAGCACGGCGAGAAAATTTCCCGCCGGAGCGCGCCACGCGTTGGCCATCGGCCGGGTGCGCCGCAACTGGATGAGCGCGGCGCAGCCGGCGATGTAGGTCACGAGGCGCGCGCCGACGGAAAGCACGGCATTCCAGATAAAGTTACCGTAGACCGAAAGGCCATAGGCCAAGACAGCCCACAGGATGATGGACACATACGGCGTGCGGTAACGTGGGTGCACCGCGGCAAACACGCGGGGAAAATCACCGCGTTCCGCGAGCGCGTAGGTGAGACGCGGCGCACTGAGGAGTTGCGCCGCCAGCCAGCCGCAGGTGGAGAACAGCGCTCCGAGGGAAATGAGCACCGCGCCGGTCGGACCCGCGAAGGCGCGCGCGGCGTCGGCGAGCGGGCGCTCGCTGTGCGCGAGGTCGGGCACGGTCCACATCGTCACGAGATGGGCGAGCAGGTAGATGACTGTGACGAGCGCGAAGCCCGTGAAGAGTGCGAAGGGCATGTCGCGCCGCGGGTCCTTGGTTTCACCGGCGGGAATGAGGGCGGCCTCGAAGCCGCCGAAGCCGAAGAGAAGCACGACGACGGCTTCGGTCCAATTGCCCGCCGTGGGGGCTACAGAAACGGCGGGCACATGCTGTTTCACGAGCAGCAGGCCGGCGATGATGAAGGCGAAGAGCGGGAGCAATTTGGCGGCGGTGAAAAAATTGGAGGTCCACGCCCCAAGCTTAACTCCTCTATAATTGAGCGCGCCCATGGCGATAATAATTCCCGCGGCGATGGTTTTAACCAGCCAAACTCCCGTAAAGGCCGGTCCAAAAAAACCCAAATAGACGGCGATCGCGTTGGCCACCGCGGCCCAGCTGAACATTTGCGAAATCCAACTCATCCAGCCGATGCCGAACCCCGCCCACTCTCCGAAGGATTCGCGCGCG
>JANXWT010000199.1 GCA_025351035.1 Opitutia bacterium
GCTGTTCGCCGTGGCGGTCATCGCGATCCTTGCCTCGTTCGCCTACCAACGTTTTCTGCCTGGCAATGAAAAATCCCCGCCACCCCAGCCGTAACCCACTCGCACTGCTGGCGGCGCTGTTGACCACCGCGTTCGCGCCGGCCGCGCTCATCCCGACCGAATGGTCGCACCGGCAAACGCTCACCGTCGCCGCGCCCGGACTCGTGCGCGTCGATCTTACCGCCGCCTCGTTCGACGCCGCCGGCCCGCGACAGGAAGACCTGCGCGTCATCGATTCCACCGGCCGCGAAGTGGCCTTTCTGCTCGATCGGCCGACCGCATCGGCGGCGCACACCGTGCGCCCGGAGGCGTTCGCCATGAAGCTTGGAACGGAAAGCTCCGTTCTGACCATCAAGACCGGCACCCACGATGCGCTGGCCTCGCTGACGTTGGAAACACCGAGCCCGTATTTCCTGCGCGCCGCACGGCTCGAAATTTCCGACGACAACGAAAATTGGACGATGCTCGACCAAGGCCTCCCGCTGTTCCGGCAATGGGGCGCGGTAAAACTCGACCTCAGCCTCGGCGGGCACCACGCCGCTTACGTTCGCGTCACTATTGTGGACGGCCGCGGCCCGAGCGTGCCCTTCACAGGAGCCCGCCTGCGCTTGGACGGCGGCCAACCGTCTGCGCCGGTGCCGGTCGGCACACGCGTCGCGAGCCGCGAGGAATTTGCCGGCGAGACCGTGCTCAGCCTCGCGCTCGACGGCCGCCACGTGCCGCTCGCTGCCCTTGAGTTGGCGACGCAGGAACCACTCTTCATGCGGCGCGTCACCGTGGCCGTGCGCGAATTCCGAGACGGGATTTCCAGCGAACGCGCCATCGGCGAAGGCACGATCTATCGCGTCGCCCTCGACGGTTCGCCCGCCCGCGCGCAACTGGAGCTGCCGCTCGACTGCACGCCGCTCACGCGCGAGCTGCTCGTGCACATTCACAACGGCGACTCGCCGCCGCTCGCGATCGCCGGCGTGCAGGCAAAACGGCGTCCGATGGACCTCCGATTCATGGCACCCGCCGCCGGCAACTACACGCTGCTGCTGGATAACCCGCAGGCCACCGCGCCGCACTATGATCTGGCGCTCTTCGCCGGTGAAATGCGCGACGCGCACGCGATGCCCGTGACGCCCGGCGAACTTGAACCGATGCCCGGCTACCGTCCGCGCGAGTCGCTCTCCGCTGCTTCGCTGCCGGAGGTGCCGCTGACGGGCGCACCCCTCGACACCAAGAATTGGTCGCACCGCCGCCCTCTCCAAATCACACGCGCCGGCGTGCAGGAGTTGGAGCTCGATGTCGCCACGCTCGCCGCCGCCCGTTCGGACTACGCCGACCTGCGCGTGCTGCACGGTGAAAACCAGATTCCTTTTGTCCTCGAACGCCCCGGCTTGGCGCGGGCGTTGACGCTGACTCCGGTCTCCGCGCCCGATGCGAAGCGCCCGGGCGTGAGCGTTTGGCAACTGCGTCTGCCGCACACCGGGCTCCCGTTGCAGCGACTGACGCTCACTTCGGGCACGCTGCTTTTTCAGCGCGAGTTTCGCATCTATGAAAAATTGACCGGCACCGACGGCCGCCATTACGTGAACACTCTCGGCACCGGCGCGTGGAGCCGCACGCCCGAGGCCGGCACGCCCGAGACGCGCAACTTCGACCTGCCGGACCGCCCGCGCACCGACACGCTCTTGATCGAAACCGACAACGGCGATAATCCGCCCATCGCGCTCGGCGCGGTGCGCGCCGTCTATCCGGTCGTGCGGCTCGTCTTCAAGGTCGCGGAGCCCGACGGATTCTTGCTCGCCTACGACAATCCGACGGCCAGCGCGCCGCACTACGACCTCAGCCTTGTCGCCGCCCGGCTGCTGACCGCGCCGCGCAACGTTGCGCAACTGGCCGCCGGTGGAGCGACAGCCGGCGACAGAAATCCCTTTGCCGGTCTCAACGGCGGCTATCTCTTCTGGGGCACGCTCGCGCTGGTGGTGGTCGTGCTGCTGGTCGTCGTCGCCAAGCTGCTGCCCAAACCGCCGACCGGAGAATAAAAGGTGTCC
>JANXWT010000377.1 GCA_025351035.1 Opitutia bacterium
GCAGCAACGTAGGTCAGCGCGGCGGCGTCGAGGGTCTCGTGCACACCGGGCATTTCGTCGGCGTCGACGATGCCGAGGTTGACAAGTTGAATTTTGGCGCGGCGGCTGGCGTCGAATTCGACGGGGAGCGTCACGAATTGGAAAAGCGCGATGACCGAGAGGGCGATGACGCCGAGTTGGAGCATCGCGACGCCGAAGGTGCGCGAGCCGAGCATGGCGGCAATGAAGATGCCGAAGCTGAGGATGCCCCAGGCGATGGGCGACGCGATCTGCACGGCGGGCACCATGACTTGGCGAAATTTCATCATGGAGTAGCCGACTTTCTGCTGGATGGCGTGGCCGGCTTCGTGCGCGGAGACGCCGAGGGCGGCGAGGCTGGTGCCCCGATAGTTGGCCTGCGAAAGCGCGAGGCGTTTGTGGATCGGATCGAAGTGGTCGCTCAGCTCGACCTCGACCTCGACGATCTCGACGTCGTGGATGCCGGCGCTTTCCATCACCGCAGCAGCGGCCTCGCGGCCAGTGATGTGGCCGCGGGATTGGATTTGGAGATTCTTGCCGTAGGCGCGGCGCACGCGCATCTGCGCGTAGAGGCCGAACAGGAATGGGACGATGATAAGGGTAACCCAGATGATCATGGTGAAAGAGGAGTTGGTGCTAGCCGGAGTGGGCGAAGAAAATTGGTTGGCTGACGATTGAGCCTACGCAGCCACAGATTATCATCAGTGCGAGTTTTGCGAGCGGAAAAATCTCCGCTGGAAATGCCGTCGGCGCCTGTAATGCAAAAGTTGTGGCGCCGGGGCGGGAGATTCTGAACGCCGCAGCCCCGGGAGATTCTGTGGCGAGCAAGGAAATTCCCTCCGGCGATTGCCGCGGGCCGGGAAACTACTCCTCGCCGTCGTTGCCGATGGCCTCGACCGGGCAACCCTCGAGGGCCTCCATGCAGAGTGCGATTTCTTCCTCGGTTGTCGGCTGCTTGTGCACGAAAGAGTAACCACCCTCCTCGTGTCTCATAAAAAATGCGGGCGCTGTTTCCCGGCAGAGATCGCAATCTATGCATTGCTGATCCACAAAGAATTTACCGGTTGCGTTGTCTTTCCACTTTTCCGCTTTGTTGGCCATTTGCGGGTGACTCAAAAGAATTTCCCTACCCTGTCAAGCGGTGGCCAAGGAGGCCCGGAGAGGCCACCAGCAACCATCCCGGCGAGGCTTGTTTTTCAGACGAAGCGCACTAGCGTGCCCACCGATGCTTTCAGATCGCACCTACATGCGGCAGGACTATGACCGGCGGCCCACCCCGGTGGTGATGTGGATTATTTCCGCGCTGATCGCCGGTTTCGTGCTGCAAAACATCTTTGACCGCTGGCTGGGCAGCAACGCCTTCACGGCGCTTTTTGCCCTCTCTGCCAACGGCGCCCGGCACGGCCAGGTCTGGGGCATGGTCACGTATACTTTGCTCCACGGCGGGATTCTTCATCTGCTCTTCAACGGTCTCGGCATCTACTTTCTCGGACGCGAGCTGACTCCGCTGCTCGGCACGCAACGCCTGCTGGCCGTCTACGCGGCGGCGGCGATTGCCGGCGGACTGGCCTGGCTGGCCGTGCATTTCTTCAGCGGGGGCACCGTGCTGATCGGCGCCTCGGGATGCGTGGCGGCCCTCTTCATCGTGTTCGCCTGCTTTTATCCGGACCGGGAGGTGACGTTCCTGATTTTCTTTGTGCTGCCGGTGACCTTGAAGCCCAAGGTGCTCGCGTGGATTTTGCTCGGGGTCGATCTGCTGGGCTTCCTGTTCAGCGAACTCCCCGGCGGCCCCTTCGACACCGGCATCGCCCACTCCGCCCACCTTGGCGGGATGCTCGCCGGCTGGATCTACTTCCGCTATTTCCACGCGAACAACGGCTGGGACCGCGCGCCTTCGGTGTTGATTGGGTTGCCAGCATGGTTGCACCGGAAAACTGCGCGTCCCCAAAACCCCGCCTCACCGCGCGTCAGCACCAAACAGGAGGCCAACGTGCGGGCCCAAGTCGACCGCATCCTCGATAAAATAAACAGCCAAGGGTTTGGCGCGTTGACCGATGCGGAGAAACGCACCCTCGACGAGGCCAAGGACCTGCTGAACCGAAAGTGACCCTGCCGTCGTCACCGCCCGCCTCCCGGCATGAAACCGTCGCAGATACGACCCACCTTCAACGGAGATTCCGTGCATTTCGTCGATTTTGGAAACATTTTGCTGTTTTCGGCGACTAAACGCTAACAACTTTACCCCGTGAAAAAACTTTCCTTCAGGTTTGGGTGGCTGACACTCGTGCTGGCTCTTGC
>JANXWT010000204.1 GCA_025351035.1 Opitutia bacterium
AAATCAAATTACCTTTGGCGCCAATGGTGGTACCGGAACCATAGCACCGCGACGATGCCGGCGGCCGTGGTGAGCTGGATGGCGTTGAGTTTGCGGCCCGCGATCACGTCGCCGCGCATTTTCTTGATGAAGCTGCGCTGCTTGAGCCCGCCGCCTTTCTCGTTGCCGACGACGCTGACGTAGAACACGACGACATCCGATTCCGTGAGCGGCACTTCTTGGTCGAAGATCTGCGTGACGAGATCCTGGCGCGGCGCGAGATTGAGATCCTGCAGGAGGAACTTCATCAGGTCGCGGTGACCCGGATAGCGCATCGTCTTGTAATTCAGTTCCTGCACCTTGCCGGCGAAAGTCTCGCACATCGTCGCGACGCCGCCGGAAGTGTTGAAGGCCTCATACTCCGTGCCGTCGATCGTGATGCGCTCCACGCCGTCGAGCGGCAGTGACGCGATCGGGCGGCCGGCGTGCAGCGCCTCGCCGACTTTGCAATACTCGTTGATGAGTCCCGCCGTGCTCCAACTGAGATAATACTTCATCTGGTTGCTCGCATTCAGCGGCAGCGCGCCGACGCGCATTTCGCATTGGCGAACATTCTCGAGCGACGACGCCAGCGAGCCGCCCACGATGTTGATCGCACCCGGAGCGAGTCCACATTGGGGCATGAATGTCGCCTTTGATTTGGCGGAAAGCTTGCGCACGAACTTCGTCGTATTCACGTCCTCGGACAAATCGAAGTAGCTCACGCCGGCTTTGGCGCACGCGCTCGCGATGGACTGGTTGAGGAAAAATGGCAGGGCGTTGACGACGGCGTCGACGCCCTTCACGAAATTCGCGAGCTGCGCGGCGTCCTTGACGTCGACCTGGACGAAGCGGGATTTCTTGAACCCTTGGAGGTCAACGTTGGCGCGGACGTCGGCGAGGGCGACGCTTTGGCAGAATTTGCTCGATTCGAGGAGGGTGGCGACGGTGCCGCCGATCTTGCCGGCGCCGATGATTCCGATCTTCATGAAATGGGTGGGTTGAGAGTGCTAGTGACCGCCGATTAAACCGCGGCCTTTGCCTTATCCAAGCTTGTTCTGGATTTCTCCCGCCGTTGCAGTGAAAATTAGGGCGCGCCCGCCGCGCAGAAGCAGTGCTTACCCTACGCCGTGCTCGCCAAGCCCCGGAGCGCGCCTTAGCAGTTCTCTCGCAACACATGAGCGCCACTCCCGCCGATCTCCGCCGCCTCGCGACCCGCCTCGCGGGTGAGCTGTATTTCGACCACGCCATGCGGGCGCTTTATGCGACCGACGCATCCGTCTATCGCGAAATGCCTCTCGCCGTCGCTTTGCCGAAGACGGAAGCCGATCTTGGCGAGCTCATCGCTTTCGCCCGGGAGCACCGCACGTCGCTCATCCCGCGCACCGCCGGCACCTCGCTGGCCGGCCAGGTGGTCGGCGCCGGCCTCGTCGTCGACGTGTCGCGGCATTTCGGCCGCATCCTCGAAATCAACGCCACCGAACGCTGGGTGCGCGTGCAGCCGGGCGTCGTCCGCAACGAACTGAATCTCGCGCTGAAACCGCACGGACTTTTTTTTGCGCCGGAAACCTCCACGCAAAACCGCGCGATGCTCGGCGGCATGGCCGGCAACAATTCCTGCGGCGCCAACTCCATCGTCTACGGCTCGACGCGCGACCACCTGCTCGCAGCCCGGGCGTTCCTCAGCGACGGCAGCGAAGCCGTCTTCGGCGCGCTGACCAACGACGAGTTCACCGCGAAATGCGCGGCCCGCACCCTCGAGGCGGCGATCTACCGTTGCGCGCGCCGCTTGCTCGGCGACGCCGCCGTGCGCGCGGAGATCGACCGCGAGTTTCCGCACCGCAGCATTCACCGCCGCAACACCGGCTACGCGCTCGACCTGCTCAGCTGGAGCGAACCGTTCACGCCCGGCGGCCCAGCTTTCAATTTCTGCCAGCTCCTCGCCGGCTCCGAGGGCACCCTTGCCTTCGTCACCGAGCTGAAGCTCAACGTCGTGCCGCTGCCGCCGCGCGAAAGCGCGCTCGTCTGCGTGCATTGCCGCGATGTCGACGAGTCGCTGCACGTGAACCTCGTCGCGCTCAAACACGCGCCGCATTCCAGCGAACTCATCGACCACTACATCCTCGAATGCACCAAGGCCAACCTCGAGCAGAGCCACAACCGCTTCTTCGTGCAGGGCGACCCGGGCGCGATCCTCATCGCTGAGTTCTGCCGCGACACGCCGGCCGAACTCGACGCGGTTGTCGCCGCGTTCGAGCGCGACTGCCGCGCGGCCGGTCTCGGCCAACATTTTACCGTCGTGCGCGGCGCCGACCAGAACCGCGTGTGGGACCTCCGCAAAGCCGCGCTCGGCCTGCTCTCCAACATCCCCGGCGACGCCAAGCCGGTAAACTGCATCGAGGACACCGCCGTCGACCCGCAGGACTTGCCGGCCTTCATCCGCGAGTTCAACGCCCTGCTCAAAACCCACGGCATGACGTGCGTGGCCTACGCGCACGCCGGCTCGGGCGAACTACACCTCAAGCCGATCCTCGACCTCAAGTCTCCCGAGGGGTGCCGGCTGTTTCGCGTCATCACCGAAGAAGTCGCGGCGCTCGTGAAAAAATATGGCGGCTCGATGAGCGGCGAGCACGGCGACGGTCGGCTGCGCGGCGAGTTCATCGCGCGGATGATCGGCGAAAAAAACTTCCAGCTCTGCCGCGAAATCAAAAAGGCGTGGGACCCCGCCGGCATATTCAATCCCGGCAAGATCACCGACACGCCGCCGATGGACACCTTTCTCCGCTACGAGCCCGGCCAGAAGACGCGCGCTATCGACACCGTCCTCGATTTCTCCGCCACCAACGGTTACCTGCATGCCGCCGAAATGTGCTCCGGCTCGGGCGACTGCCGCAAGTCGCACCTCATGGGCGGCACGATGTGCCCGAGCTACATGGCGACGAAGCTCGAGAAGGACACCACGCGCGCGCGCGCCAACATCCTCCGCGAGGTCCTCACGCGCTC
>JANXWT010000383.1 GCA_025351035.1 Opitutia bacterium
CGCTCCGGCTCTCGCCGCCGCGATTTTCACCCTGGGGCTGGCCGGTGTTGTCGCCGCCGCCGTGCTGGCGGTTGCGACCACGACCGCCGCGATGGCGGCGATGCTGGCCGTCACGACGCTCGCCACCATGGCGGTGTTCGCCATCGCGGCTTTGCGTCGGGGTTGAGGCCGATTTGGAGCCGAGGCCGAGTAGTTTTTTCAGCCACGCAAAGAAACCGCCGCCGCTGCTGCTGCGGGTGGCGGGCTTGGCAAAAGTGTTGGCCAATTTGGGCGACTCGACGATCGGCGCGCGGGGGGGCAACGGGCCATCCTTGGCGCGTTCGTAGCGGAATTTGGAGGGCACGGGCACTTCCTCGCGGGGAGCGCGCTCGGGACGTCCGCTGTCGGCGGAGCGTTCGGAGCGATCTGTGCGGGGCTCGCGTTGATCGCGCGACTCGCGGGCGGGACGGAAGCCGTCGCTCTCCCAAGTCTGCGCCGGAGTGATTTTTTGGCGTTCGGGCGGGAGGATGTTCAACTCGCCGCCGGTTTCGTCGGCGACCGCCGGAGCGGTTTCGACCAACGCCGAGGGCAGTGGGACGGGCGCGACGCGCACCGGGGCGATTTCGGCAACGGGCCCCGAGATCGGGGCCGGAGCGGTCTCAGCTTGCACTGATGGAGCGACCTCTGCGACAGGTGCAGTGGCCACGGGAACCGCCGCCGGTTCTACAGCCGGGGCGAACGGGTTCTTGTATTCACGAGGAGCGCTGACAACAGCGATCGAAGTGGGAGTGTAATCTGCAGCTGCGGTGATGGCCGCAGCGGCTGCGGCGGACGGGGCGTTGCGCTTGCCACGGGCAAGGCCCGAGCCGCGGCTGGTGCCGAACGTAACGGCGACCGCGGGGGCGGTCGGAGTGGTCGCGGTGGCTTCGGCAGGAGCTCCGGACGATTCTGTGGATGACATGACTTTACTTTCTGGTTGTTAAAGCGCCTGCCGGGAACGGCGGCGCGGATGGTTGGATGCCAGCCGGAATGCGGAAATCGCACTCAACCCCGCGACAAGCGCGGGGCAGACAGCGGCAATAACCTGCCAAAGTCATCGAGCCCCCGGATTTGGGCAACTTAATTTTTCCGTTGGGGCGGGCTTGCCAGCGTCTGAGGCGCGCCCCACGCTGCCGGGCATGGACAAACTCGAGGAGATTTTCCGCATGCAAGATGCGCTCAACAAGCGCATTGGCGTCAACCTGCCCCCGCCGACCGACGAGGAAAAGGCGAAGTGGATTCTCAACTACACCCGGGCCATGCAGCAGGAGACGGCTGAGCTGATCGACTCCGTGCCGTGGAAATGGTGGGCCAAATACCAGAAGTTTGACGAACAGAACGCCAAGGTCGAAGTCGTCGATCTGTTCCACTTTTTGGTCTCACTCGCGCAAACTCTCGGCATGACGCCCGACGACGTCTACCAGGCTTACTTGAAGAAGAACGCCGTGAACCATCAGCGGCAGGAAACCGGCTACACGCAGAAAGACGAAGCCGACTCGAAGCATATTTGAGCGCGCGACGCGCTCCTCAGAGCACCGCGACAAACGTTCCGCTGAACTCGACGGCCGGTTTGCCGTCGGCCCCTTCGACAATCGCCGACATTTCCATGCGCGCCTTTTTGTGCCGGCGGAGATCATCCATGAAACCGGCGCACGCGGCCTCATCGGGTCGCACGCAAACGGCGCGCAGCGTGCCTTTGACCGGCGTGCGGTAGAGGGCGTGGCTGCGTTTTACGACGACATGGCCGTCGATGCCGGCCTCGCGCAGGAGCATCCACAGCGCCCCGTAGCACGCAAGGGTCGGCAGCGCATGCAGCGAACCGCCGAAGGCCGAGCCGAGGTGGTTGATGTTGGCCGCGAGCGGCGCTTCGAGCACGAGGCGCCCGGCGTTGCTCTCGGCGACGCGCAGGCCCATCGCCTGCGTCAGCGGAATCTGCTTATGCAGAAACGCCGTGAGGTCGGGCGCGGATAGACTATCGGGAACGAGATGGCTCATCGGGGCAGTGTTTTGACCACGGTTTCAGAGGATACTCACGGAAAAAATTTGCCACACTCATCCGTGGACATCCGCGTCAGCCGAAGGCAAAGAAGCGTCATGGACTGTCGAGCCAACTGCGGCGCGTGCTGCATCGCGCCGTCGATCACGTCGCCGATACCCGGCATGCCGCACGGGAAGCCGGCGGGGATTCCCTGCGTGCAATTGCTGCCCGACTACCGCTGCGCGCTTTTCGGCCAACCCGAGCGGCCCGCGTTCTGTGCAAGCCTGCGGCCGACGGAGACGATGTGCGGCGCGTCGCGGACCGA
>JANXWT010000322.1 GCA_025351035.1 Opitutia bacterium
GAGCGCGGCCTGCGTCAGCAACTCGAGTTCGGCGGCGAGCTGGACGGTGATCTTGGCGAGGACGGCGGATTTGTTCATTTGGCGATGCCGAGGGCGGAAAACAGAAACGCGTAATTGCGGGCGACATCGTTGAGGGCGTCGTAACGGCCGGCGGCACCGCCGTGGCCCGCGCCCATCGTGGCGTGGAGGAGGAGGGCGTTGGCGTCGGTCTTCGTGGTGCGGAGTTTTGCGAGATACTTCGTGCCTTCCCAATAGGGCACCTGGCTGTCGTTGTAGGAGACGAGCACCAGCAGGTGCGGGTAGGCGGCGGCCTTGATGTTGTCGTAGGGACTGTAGGCGCGCATCCAGCCATACTGCTCCTTGATGTTGGGGTTGCCCCACTCGACGTATTCCTCGGTCGTGAGCGGCAGCGTGGCGTCGAGCATGGTGTTGAGCACGTCGACGAAGGGCACGGCAAGGATGGCAGCGTGGAAAAGATCGGGGCGCTGGTTGAGAACGGCACCCATGAGCAGTCCGCCGGCGCTGCCGCCAGAGGTGACGAGCTGCGCTGGCGTGGTCCAGCCGTGCTTCACGAGCCAGTCGGCGCAGTCCACAAAGTCGTTAAACGTGTTCATCTTCTTCTCCATGCGGCCGGCTTCGCGCCACTCCTCGCCGAGCTCGCCGCCGCCGCGAATGTGGGCGATGCCGTAGATGAGGCCGCGGTTCAGCAGACTCACGCGGGAGGAGTTGAAGGCGTCGGGCATGCTGACGCCATAGGAGCCGTAGCCATAGAGATAAAACGGCTGGGGCTTCGAGCGATCGACGTCGGCGCGGTAGACGATGTCGACGGGCACCTGCACGCCGTCGCGGGCCGTGGCCCAGACGCGTTCGGACCGGTAGTTTTTGGCGTCGAAGCCACCGAGCACTTCGATGGCTTTGACGACGCGGCGCGCGCCGGTCGCGAAGTCGGTGGCGTAAACTGTCGTCGGGCGCACGAGTGACTGATAGCTGAAACGCAGCTCGGCGGCGTCATATTCCCAATTCTTGTCGACCGCGACCTCGTAGGCCGTCTCCGGCATCTCGAGACGTTTCAGCTTGCCCGTGGCAAAATCGAAAATCTCCAAATGCGGCAGACCGTCCTCGCGCACGGCGAGCACCAGGTGCGTCTTGAAAAATTCTTGACCGGTGACCTTCACGGCCGGGCGGTGCGGCACGAGTTCGGTCCAGTCGACGGGATTGGCCGCGGGGGCTGAGACAACCCGGGAATTTTTGGCTCCCTTGTTCGTGACGAAATAGAAACGTCCCTCTCGGTAGTCGGCGTGGTATTCGTGGTTCTCCTCGCGGGGCAGGAGGATTTTGAATTGGCCGGCGTGGTCGGTCGCGGGCAGCGCGCGAACTTCCGTCGTGACTTTGCTGGCGGCTTCGCACAGCAGGTAACGGCCGTCGCGCGATTTGCCCACGCCAATGTTGTAGAGTTCGTCCTTTTCTTCGTAGAGCAGCTCATGCTTCGCGGCGCTGAGTGTCCAGCGATGAAGCTGATCGGAGCGCTTGGCGTCGTTCTCCGTGACGTAATAGAGCACGTCGCTGCCCGCGCCCCAGTCGAGGCCCGCCACCTTGCCGATCTGCTGGGGCACGAGGGCGTGCGTTGCGAGATTCATGACGAAGACCTCATATTGGCGGTAGCCGGTCCAATCGATGGAGTAGGCGAGGCGGCGACCGTCGTCGCTCACGCGGTAGTGGCCGACCGCAATGTAGGTGTGCGCGCCGATCAGGGCGTTGAGATCGAGCAACACTTCCTCGGCGGCACCTTCGGTCGCGGCCCGGCGACAGTAGATCGGATACTGGTGGTTTTTCTCGGTGCGGGTGTAATAAAGAAAACCAAGATAGGGCACGGGTGCGCTGGTATCGTCCTCCTTGATGCGTCCGATCATCTCCTGGTAAAGCGCGGCGCGAAGCTCCTTCGCGGGCGCCAGCACCGCCTCGGTGTAGGCGTTTTCCCGTTCAAGATAGCTGACGACCTCCGGGTTGCTCTTTTCGCGAAGCCAGAAGTAGTCGTCGATGCGCTTGTCCTCGTGAACGGTGACGTCCTTGGGTTTTTTCGCCGCAACGGGCGCCGCGGGCGAAGTGAGATCGAAGTCGGCGAGAGCGGTGGTGGCGGCCATGAGAAAACAGAGCAGAGGGCGGGCGAGATGCATGGAGGGGACGAGGGAAAGATCGCCGAGGCTGACGCGGCGACGGAGCGGTTCAATCATTTTGCGGGCGGGAGCGATTCAGGGCTTCTTCGGTTCCGGTCCGTATGGAAACTGCATCCGTCCCGTCAACTCGATCAGGCGACTACGCAAGATTTCGTTTTCCTGTTCAGGGGTTTTCTGGAAGACGCTGCGTTGGGTCACCCGCTCGGCCAGTTCGTGGCTGAGAATGTAGACCCGGCCCGCCCGCACGAAAAGCAGATTGCCGCGCTTGGCAACCACCGGAGCGGACACCGGGTCATCGAGCACGCTGGCTTTGCCCGCAAAAAAGGACCCGCCGGGCAATTGGACAAAGACGAGGAGAGCCCCCCCGTTCAACCCGGGGAGGAATTGCACGCCATCGGTGGCGGTGCCGGGATAACGGCTCTGAAACTCGCTGAACACGTAGTTGGCGTAAAAATACGAAAGAAAGTCGCGCGGCCCGCGGGTCTCGAATTCCCATTTGAGCGAGATATCGAGGGGAAAATTGGCAATGCTGACATGGGTGCTCACTTCATCGTCGAACGTCACCACGTTTTCCGTATCGTGAATCTCGCCGCCGAATTCCGGCAGCACCGGCACCGACACTTTGTAGAACCCCC
>JANXWT010000371.1 GCA_025351035.1 Opitutia bacterium
ACGGCCTTGAGATGCTTCGGGGCCTGCGTGTAGGCGAACTCGAGCGCGGTGATCGACGTCATGACTTCGCCGGCGGAGAGCAGTGCGTAGGCCGGGAGCTGCCAGCCGATGTTGAGTTTCACGCCGGAGTTGAGCAGCGGATAGATGACGTATTGGAAGAGCGGGATGAACGCCAAGATCATGATCGCGTTCACGGCCTGCAATTGGGACGAGAGCAGCTCGAAGCCGAACATGTGGCGATCCATCTTCTCGGCCTGCAACACCCACTCGCCGCCGCTTTGATCCCACAGCGACCAAAACACCGCGACGAAGGCGAAGAGGATGGCAAGGCGGCCGAGGGCGGCGCCGGTCTCGCGGTTGAACGTGGCGTCGATGAAGGACTTTCCCTTCGGCGGCACGTGCACGAATTTGTAGCGGCCGGACCAGAAGATGATCGTCGCCGTGAGCATCAACACCGCGGGGAGGCCGAAGGCGACCTTCGGGCCGTAGCGATGCAGCAGCACCGGGGTGAGCGAGATGGAGAAGAACGAGCCGAAGTTGACGGCGAAGTAGAACCAGCCGAACGCGCGCGAGACGAGGTGTTGGTTCGATGAGCCGAACTGGTCGCCGACGTTGGAGGAGACACAGGGCTTGATGCCGCCGGCCCCGAGGGCGATGAGGCCGAGGCCGAGCATGAGGCCGAGGCGGGTGTCGTCACCGGCGAGCGCGATGCAGCCGATGCAGTAGACGAGCGAGAGCCAGAACACGGTCTTGAATTTACCCCAGAAAACGTCGGCGAGGAACGCGCCCGCCATCGGGAAAAAATAATTCGAGCCGACGAAGACGTGATACCAGCCGTTGGCTTCGTTCTCGTTCATCGGCGCGAGAGCACCGGCACGGTTGCGCAGATACTGCGTCATGTAGACGACGAGGATCGCGCGCAGGCCGTAGAAGCAGAAGCGCTCGGCGGCTTCGTTGCCGACAATGTAAGGGATGCCCGGAGGCATCTTGTCCATTTTGAGCGGGGCGGTGAGGAGCGCTTTTTCGGCCATGGGGTGGGTGACAGGATTAACAAAATGAACGAAATGGATTCAGGAAATGCCAGGTTTGATTCTGTAGATTCTGTCCAAACTCAGACGAGCTTGCAGTAATCGAGGAGGCCTTGGCGGCCGCCCTCGCGGCCGAAGCCGGATTCTTTGTAGCCGCCGAAGGGCGAGGTGGGATCGAATTTGTTGTAGGTGTTCGCCCAGACGACGCCGGCCTTGAGCTCGGTCGACATTTTCAGGATGCGCGAGCCCTTGTCGGTCCACACGCCGGCGCTGAGACCGTAGGCGGTGTTGTTAGCTTTCTCGATGGCTTCGTCGACGGTGCGAAACGTGATCACGCTGAGCACGGGGCCGAAGATTTCTTCGCGCGCGATGCGGTGGCTCATCGAGACGTTCGAGAAAATCGTCGGGCGGAAATAGTAGCCCTTGCTCGGCAGCTTGCACGGATGCTGGAACATCTCGGCGCCTTCTTTGATGCCCACGCCGACGAGCCGCTCGATGGTGCCCAACTGCTCCTTCGAGTTAATGGCGCCGATGTCGGTGTTCTTGTCGAGCGGATCACCGACGCGCAGGACGCGCATCCGGGTCTTGAGCTTGGCGAGGAAAGTTTTCGCGATGGGCTCGTGCACAAGCAGGCGTGAACCGGCGCAGCAGACGTGGCCCTGGTTGAAAAAGATGCCGTTGATGACGCCCTCGACGGCTTGGTCGATTGGCGCGTCGTCGAACACGATGTTCGCCGCCTTGCCGCCGAGTTCCATCGTCATCTTTTTGTCGGTGCCGGCGAGCGAGCGCATGATGATCTTGCCCACCTCGGTCGAGCCAGTGAACGCGACCTTCGCCGCCGTGGCGTGACCCATGACGGCCGCGCCGGTGTCACCGAAACCGGGGACGATGTTGACGACGCCCGCGGGCAGTCCGGCGTCCTGGAGAATCTCGGCGAGTTTCAGCGCGGTGATGCTGGTCGTTTCGGCCGGCTTGATGACGATGCAATTGCCCATGGCGAGCGCGGGCGCGAGTTTCCACGCGAGCATGAGGAGCGGGAAATTCCACGGGATGACCTGGCCGACGACGCCGAGCGGCGCGACTTTGCGGCCGGGAGCAACGTAGTCGAGCTTGTCGGCCCAGCCGGCGTGATAGAAAAAGTGTGCGGCGGCCATCGGCACGTCAAAATCGCGCGATTCTTTGATGGGCTTGCCGCCATCGAGCGTCTCGGCGACGGCGAACTCGCGGGCGCGGTCCTGCAGCAGGCGGGCGATGCGGTAGATGTATTTCGCGCGTTCGCGGCCGGGCATTTTACGCCAGACGGTGTCATAGGCTTTCTGCGCGGCGACGTAAGCGGCGTCCACATCGGTGACATTGGCCCACGCAATCTCGGCGAGCTTCGATTCGTTGGCCGGATTGATGGAGTCGAAATATTTGCCGGACGATGGCGGGACGAACTTGCCGCCGATGAAGAGCTCGTAGCGGGCCTTGAGCTTCGGGTCGGCGGTCTCTGGCGAAGGATCGTATTCCCAAAGGTCACCGAAGATGAGCTCGGGGAGGGGACGGCCTTGGGCGCGCGAAGTGGGGCGCGCGGATTTTTTCTCGGTCAGAGTGGGCATGGGAAAAGATTAGCGCGTGGCAGACCAACGCTCGAGTTTGGGAATGCCGTGGGTGAAAAAACCGCAGAGAAATTTAGGGAATCCCATGGCGACCATCTTGTCGCGGACCAGGGCCTGCATCTGCGGTGCGGTGACGTCGGGCATTGTGAAATGCCCGCCGACGTAGCAGTGGCTGCAGAATTTCGCGCTGCGCGTGCCGTCCGCTTCGGTGCCGCCGCCGTTTTCGTCGCGTTTCATCGGCATGCTGCAACTTTGGCAGTTCTTGTAGGTTTTCATGGAGCGTAATAAACTCAGTAGCTCTCGACGGCCTCGCTGAAATAATACGGAGCCTGGTAGGCGCCGGTGCGTTCTTTCTCGAGTTGGCGGAGAAGGTCGTTGAGCAAAGAGGAGGCGCCGAAGCGATAACGGGTGTTATTGAGCCACTCGTCGCCGAGAGTTTCCTTCACGGCGATGAGGAACTGGAGCGACTGCTTGGCGGTGCGG
>JANXWT010000391.1 GCA_025351035.1 Opitutia bacterium
CGATCTGTTCGATCTCGTAGGCTTTTTGCTGAAGCGCGCTGAGGTCGTCGCCGAAAATTTTCACGCCGACCTGCGCGCGAATGCCGGTCGCGAGCATGAGGATGCGGTTCTGGATCGGCTGGAGAAAGCCCGGCGCGTAACCGGGCACGTTCATGAGCTTGGCCGTCAGCTCGGCGATGATTTTTTGCTTCGTCATGCCCGGGCGCCACTGCGCGGTCGGCTTGAGCATGATGGTCGTTTCGATCATCTCGATCGGCGCGGGATCGGTGGCGGTGTCCATGCGGCCGACTTTGCCGGCGACCGAGAGCACCTCGGGCGTCTGGCTGATGACTTTGTCCTGCCATGCGAGGATGCGTTTCACTTCGGTGAGCGACGTGCTCGGCAGCAGCACGGGCATGAAGAGCAGCGAACCTTCCTCGAGCGTCGGCATGAATTCGCTGCCGAGACCGGAGAGATGATTCGCGACCGAGGGTGAGAGACGCGAGGTGATGGCGCGCGGCAAACCGAACGCGACGACGAACGCCACGGCGAGCAGCGCGAAGGCGCAGGCGAGGACGGTCTTGCGCGCATGCAGCGCCCAGTCGAGCGCGGGCGCGTAGAGTTTGAGCAGGCCCTTCATGAGCCAGTTGTCCTGCTCGCGGCGGAACGGGCCTTTGACGAGCAGCGTGCAGAAGACCGGCACGGCGGTGACGGCGAGGAGCGTCGCGCCGACGAGGGCGAAGGTCTTGGCGTAGGCGAGCGGGTGGAAAAGTTTGCCCTCCTGACCCGAGAGCAGGAACACCGGCACGAACGCGAGCACGATGATCATCATCGAGAAAAACATCGGCCGGCCGACTTGCGTGGCGGCGTCGAGCGTGAGCTGGAACGTCTCCGCCTTGGTCAGGCGCCGTCGCTTCTCGTCCTCGGCGCGCTCGCAGTGGCGGATGACATTTTCCGTCATCACGATGCCGGCGTCGACGAGCACACCGATGGAAATGGCGATGCCAGTGAGCGACATGATGTGCGAGGCGATGCCGAACTCTTTCATCAGGATGAACGAAATCAGGATCGAGGCCGGCAGCGGCAGCGTGACGATGAGGATGCTGCGGAAATGCCAGAGGAAGAGAATGTGCGCGAGCGTCACGAGGATGATTTCCTCGACGAGCGCGTGCTTCAGCGTGTCGATCGCGCGGCCGATGAGGTCGCTGCGGTCGTAGAACGGCTCGACCGTGACGCCCGGCGGCAGACCGGACTGGAACGCGGCGATCTTCGCCTTCACGTCGGCAATGACGCGCCACGCGTTCTCGCCGTAGCGCATGACGACGGTGCCGCCGACGACTTCCTGCCCGCCGACGTCGAGCGTGCCGCGGCGGAAGTCGCCGCCGATCTGCACGGTGGCGACGTCGCGCAGGTAGAGCGGGTTGCCTTGCCGCGGGAGAAGCGGGATGTTCTCGATGTCGGCGGCGGATTGCACGAGGCCGAGGCCGCGCACGACGTATTCGGCGCCGTTCTCTTCGATGGTCTTGCCGCCGACGTTGAGATTACTCTGCGCGACGGCGTCCATGACCATACCGAGCGGCACGTCGAACTGTTTGAGTTTCCGCGCGGAGACTTCGATCTGGTATTGGCGCACGAAGCCGCCGATGCCGGCGACTTCGGAGACGCCTTTCACGGCGGCGAGCTGGTAGCGCACGAAGTAATCCTGCACGGCGCGCAGCTGGCCGAGGTCGTAGCCTTGGCCGTTGGGCGATTTCTTCGGATCGACCTTGAAGTAATATTGGTAAACCCAACCGAGGCCGGTGGCGTCGGGACCGAGGCGCGCGGTGATGCCGGAGGGGAGGAGTTCGCCGAGCGAGTTGAGGCGCTCGAGCACGCGGGTGCGCGCGAAGTAGTTGTCGATCTTGTCCTCGAAGATGACGGTGAGGATCGAGAAGCCGAACATCGAGGTGGCGCGCACACTGCGCACGCCGGCGAGCCCCTGGAGGTTGACGGAGAGCGGGTAGGTGATCTGGTCCTCGACTTCCTGCGGGCTGCGGCCCGGCCAGTCGGCGTAGACGATGACTTGGTTTTCCGAGAGATCGGGAATGGCGTCGACCGGAGTCTGACGGAGCGCGAGCGCGCCCCACGCGCACAGCACGATGAAGCCGCTGAGGACGAGGAAGCGGTTTTGCAGCGACCAGTTGATGAGACGGTTGATCATGGCGGGCGAGGCGTTGGCAGTGAACGGAGCGAGTGGCGGGGCGGGGGGCCCGAGAAAGTGGCATATATTATATGACACTTTCCGGGAGACGAGCGGGGGTGGGTTTAGCTTTTGCCGTGTTTGGACGGGTCGTGGACGACGGGGGTGCCGCTGGTGTAGCCGCGGAGATCGTTGTAGTGCGCGACCTGGGCGGGCGTGAGGATGGCGACGGTGGCGACGTGGGCGTTGAGGTGCACGGCGCGGAGCTCGCCTTGCAGTTGACCGATCTCGATGGTGAGCGCGCGGACGGCTTCGGTCGTGGCGTGCTTGCCGGTGAAGAGCCGGTCGAGGGCGGTCTCGCGCTCGATGATTTTTTCACCGACGGGAATCGCGGCGACTTTCATCGCATCGAATTCGCGGCTGAGGGCGG